>NZ_CP121446.1:3010000-3170869 GCF_030643905.1 Flavobacterium sp. IMCC34852
ATATTAATGTCCGCTACTAATTTTGGTGTAGACGTTTTTTATAATATCAGTATTAAAAATACAGGCGAAGAAACCCTAACCAACGTTTTTGTCACACAAGGACCAAATACTTTTGGCATGACTTTTTGGTTTGGGACAATAGCAACTTTAGCTCCGGGAGAGGAAATTACCGGTTTAACGGCCCAAAAATTGGGTAGTGGTTGTTATGATCAAAGTCAAGTAATCGTTCATGCTACGCCTTCGTCAACTACTACCGAGATAACCGACTTGTCTTCAGATCCATTTGGATATGACAACAACGGATTACCTGGCACATATTACAACAACTTGCCTACAACAAGTTCCTATTTTGTTTATGTTAACGGTACTCAAGATGGTGTTTACCAAGACTTGAACAATAATTCCATAGTGGATGTTGGTGATGTTATCAACTATACCTACACCGTTTCAGGTGGCTCAGATGGTGGAGAAATTTATGATAGTAATGCTATTGTGACTGACCCTGTTTTTACAGGTGGTTTCTACATCACAACGGGAATTCATTATATCACTCAGGCTGATGTTGATTTGGGTTATGTATATAATAATTCCTATATAATATCATTTGGTCCATGTGATGTGGGCGGTTATTTCGATGATGAATCCTACTGTGCCTGTCCAAATCCAAATGGCGCCAATATTGTGACTCCATTAACGAGTTTATTACCGAATAGAATATCCGGGAATGTAAAATTCAACACCAATAATGATAACTGTACTACCGGTCTGAATTTTCCTAATCGAAGAGTTAATACCACAGACGGCACTTACACCTATGCCAGTTACACTAATGCTGCCGGAAATTATCAGATTTTGATCCCAAATGTCGGCAATTATACAACCTCTGCATTGACCAATTTGAATGCTAATTTTACTTCCAATCCAAGTTCGACTACGACAGTTAGTTCAGGCTCAGGAGTGAATTACAACAACACTAACTATTGCATCAGTTCAGCCGCCAATTTTGCCGATTTGACCGTAAATATGTTCAATATCAACCAAGCTATTCCGGGCAATGCTGCAACATACAGAATTGTATATACCAATCATGGAAGCACCAATCTTAATGGAAGCGTTCAATTGACTTTTGACAATGGAAAATTGACTTTTGGCAATAGTACTCCTATTCAAAACAGTTCGACTACCAATACTTTGACTTGGAATTACACCAACCTATTACCATTTGAAAGTCGACAAATTAATCTTTCCTTTAATGTGCTGATTCCACCAGCAGTAAACGTCAATGATTTATTAAACTTTACGGTGGTCGCAAATCCTATTGCCGGTGATAGTAATGTAAGCAATAATACAATGATTTGGGAACAAATCGTTAGGAGTTCATTTGACCCCAATGACAAAACCGTTATTGAAGGTTCAACCATTACAACAGCAGAAGGCAATAATTACTTGACTTATGTCACTCGTTTTCAAAATACCGGAACTGCCAATGCAACCACGGTTGTTATCAAGGAAACTTTGGATGCTGATTTAGATTGGAATACTTTCGAACCCATTGCTTCAAGCCATACGGCCGATATCCAACTGCGTTATGGCAATGATTTGACTTATACTTTCTCCAATATTGATTTACCTTATGAATCGGCTAACGAACCGGCAAGTAACGGTTGGATGGTTTATAAAATCAAACCTAAAAGCAACTTCACTATTGGTGATATTGCCAGTTCCAATTCAAATATTTATTTTGATTACAATCCTCCCATTCTTACCAATACGGTAACTACTGAAATGGTGGCTTTATCAATAAATGAAACCATTCAAAGTAATTTCACTTTGTACCCAAATCCAACATCCAATCATTTTGTAGTTGAAATGCAAAACGAAATAAGTGCCCAATATGAAATCTTTGACCTCAACGGCAAACGACTTCAAGCTAATACAGTTCAGCATCTGAAGCCAATAGACATCAGTGCCTTTCAGAGCGGATTTTATTTTGTCACCATCAATACAGAACAAGGAAAAGCAACTTACAAGTTAGTTAAAAACTAACATAAAAAAATCCCGAGCTCACACTCGGGATTTTTCATTTATTTACTTAAGTACATTTTTCTTCGAGAGTACAATTCGTAGAATTGATCGTCTTTTAAATCATCTATAAACAAGATGCTTTCTCCGGTGGATTTCATTTCCGGTCCGAGCGCTTTGTTTACATTCGGGAATTTGCTGAACGAGAATACCGGTTGCTTAATCGCATAACCGCTCAGCTTAGGATTGAAGGTAAAATCGGTTACTTTATTTTCTCCTAACATTACTTTGGTAGCATAGTTTACATACGGTTCGCCATAGGCTTTCGCGATAAACGGCACGGTACGCGATGCTCTCGGGTTGGCTTCTATGATGTAAACGATATCATCTTTGATGGCAAATTGAATATTGATTAAACCTACGGTTCTCAGAGCCAAAGCAATTTTCTTAGTATGGTCTTTGATTTGTTGCATTACAAATTCGCCCAAGTTAAACGGGGGCAAAGTCGCATTCGAATCGCCCGAGTGCACACCACAAGGTTCGATGTGCTCCATGATTCCGATGATGTATACATTTTCTCCGTCACAAATAGCATCTGCTTCAGCTTCAATCGCTCCGTCTAAATAATGGTCTAAAAGCAATTTGTTACCCGGAATATTTTTCAGCAAATCGATAACATGTTCTTCTAATTCTTGTTTGTTGATTACGATTTTCATTCCTTGACCGCCCAATACATAAGAAGGACGAACCAACAACGGGAAATCCAAAACATCCGCTAAAGCTGACGCTTGATCCGCATTTTCGGCTACGCCAAATTTTGGAAACGGAATCTTTAACTCTGTCAGCAATTCAGAAAAACGACCTCTGTCTTCGGCTAAATCCAAAGCATCGAATGAAGTTCCTAATATTTTGATGCCGTAACGGTCTAACTTTTCAGCCAGTTTCAATGCGGTTTGTCCACCAAGCTGTACAATTACACCTTCCGGTTTTTCGTGTTGAATAATATCGTAAATATGTTCCCAAAATACCGGCTCAAAGTATAATTTGTCAGCAGTATCAAAATCGGTGGAAACCGTTTCCGGATTACAGTTGATCATGATAGTTTCATAACCGCATTCTTTGGCAGCTAAAACCCCGTGAACACAAGAATAATCAAACTCAATTCCTTGTCCGATTCTATTGGGTCCCGAACCTAAAACCACCACTTTCTTTTTCGGGGTAATGATGCTTTCGTTGTGAACGTATCTTTCTCCGTTAGCCGTTTGGATTTCCGCTTCAAAGGTTGAATAATAGTATGGTGTTAATGCTTTAAACTCGGCCGCACAAGTATCAACCAATTTATAAACACGCTTCACATTCATTTCCTCGCGTAGTTTGTAAACCTGACTTTCCAAACAACCCATCATGTGGGCAATTTGACGATCGCCATAGCCTTTTTGTTTGGCTTCTAATAATAATTCTTTCGGTAAAGTATCAACTTTGTAGCCGGAGATTTCTCTTTCCAATAAGTATAACTCTTCGTATTGTTTTAGGAACCACATATCGATTTTGGTGATTTCGTGGATTCTGCTCAAAGGAATTCCCATGGCAATCGCATCGTAAATCACAAACACTCTATCCCAACTCGCGAAAGTCAGTTTCTCAATAATTTGCTCGTAGTTTTTGTATCCTTTCCCGTCTGCTCCGATTCCGTTTCTCTTAATTTCCAAGGACTGAGTCGCTTTGTGCAGCGCCTCCTGGAACGAACGTCCGATACCCATTACTTCACCAACCGATTTCATTTGCAATCCTAATGTTCGGTCGGAACCTTCGAACTTATCAAAATTCCAACGCGGGATTTTTACGATAACGTAATCCAAAGTCGGTTCAAACAAAGCCGAAGTGGATTTGGTGATTTGGTTTTGGAGTTCATCTAAATGATACCCCAAAGCCAATTTGGTAGCCACTTTAGCAATTGGATAACCGGTGGCTTTTGACGCTAACGCTGACGAACGCGATACACGCGGATTGATTTCGATGGCTACAATATCTTCTCTTTCATCAGGTGACACGGCGAATTGTACGTTACAACCTCCGGCAAAATTTCCGATAGAGCGCATCATTAAAATCGCCATATCACGCATTTTTTGGAAAGTCGTGTCAGATAAAGTCATCGCCGGTGCTACCGTAATTGAATCTCCGGTGTGGATTCCCATCGGGTCCATATTTTCGATAGAACAAATAATGACTACGTTGTCATTTTTGTCTCGAAGTAATTCCAACTCGTATTCTTTCCAACCCAATAAAGCTTTATCGATTAAGACTTCGTGTATTGGTGAGGCTTCTAAACCTCGGGTTAGCAACTCATCAAAATCTTCTTTTTTGTGCACAAAAGCCGCTCCTGTTCCACCAAGGGTAAATGATGGACGAATTACTAACGGAAAACCGAACTCTTGGGCTATTTCTTTTCCTTTTAAGAAAGAGGTGGCGGTTTTGGCCGGTGCGGTTGGTACGCCTATCTTTTCAAGCAATTGTTTGAATTGCTCTCTGTCTTCTGTAATGTTGATGGCGTTGATGTCTACTCCGATTAACCTTACTCCAAAATCTTGCCAGATGCCTTTTTCGTCGGCTTCCAAACAAAGGTTCAAAGCGGTTTGTCCGCCCATGGTTGGCAATACGGCATCAATTTGCGGATGCTCTTTTAGGATTTGGATAATCGATTTGGTGGTTAAAGGCAAAAGGTAAACATGGTCGGCCATGCTTGGATCGGTCATAATCGTTGCCGGATTGGAATTGATTAAGATGACTTCGATTCCTTCTTCTCTGAGTGAACGAGCAGATTGGGAACCGGCGTAATCAAATTCGCAGGCTTGTCCGATTACGATTGGTCCTGAACCAATAATTAAAACCGATTTGATGGAGTTGTCTTTAGGCATTGTAGTGTCGTTGTTTTGTAGTTTAGTTGTTGTTTTTGCAGAACTTAGCCCCGATAGTAGTGTAAATCCTTTTTATTTTTCTTTAAAAATAAAAAGATTGCAACGGATAGCGGGAAATAGCTCCTAATAATTATCAATATTTATGAACAGGTTTAAAAAAAAGCCGCTACTAATAAAAGTAACGGCTTGATATTGATTAGTAGCTAATCATTATTTTTTGTGTCTTGGTTCAGAAGATACAGTCAACTTATGTCTTCCTTTTGCTCTACGACGCGCAAGGACTTTTCTTCCATTTGCAGAAGCCATTCTGTCCATAAATCCGTGTTTATTTCTTCTTTTTCTTTTCGATGGTTGAAACGT
This sequence comes from Flavobacterium sp. IMCC34852, assembly GCF_030643905.1. Taxonomy (NCBI): domain Bacteria; kingdom Pseudomonadati; phylum Bacteroidota; class Flavobacteriia; order Flavobacteriales; family Flavobacteriaceae; genus Flavobacterium; species Flavobacterium rivulicola. Next base: position 3,015,298 of record NZ_CP121446.1, read on the forward strand.
TCTTTTGCTCATTGCTTTGTATCTTTAAAACTAGTAATAATATCTCAATAATCGGCTCTTTCAAAACCGAGTGCAAATATACAAACCTTTTTTTTCCTAGCAAGCACTTTTTTAAAAATATTTTTAATTCATTTTATTACCTTTGTGCCACTAAAAAATAAAAGACATGTTTCACAGATTTATTAAATTAATTATAGCAGCTTTAATGGTTGTCGCAGGAATTTGGCAATTTACGGAAGGGAATATCGGAAATGGTGTTTTTCTTATCCTACTGACGGCCATTCCTATCTTTTTATATTATAAAAACGAATATATTTTATTGGCTTTCTTAAAATTGAGAAAGCAAGATTTTGCCGGAGCGAAAGTTTGGTTGGATAAAATCAAAAACCCGGAAACGGCATTGGTCAGAAAACAACAAGGTTACTATAATTACCTTCATGGATTGATGACTTCTCAAACCAATTTGCACCAATCGGAGAAATTTTTCAGAAAAGCCGTTGAATTAGGGTTGAGTATGGATATGGATTTGGCTGTAGCCAAATTAAACTTGGCCGGAATCGCCATGTCGAAAAGACGCAAAATGGAAGCTACAACTTTACTAAACGAAGCCAAGAAACTCGACAAACAAAACATGCTGAATGATCAGATTAAGATGATGAAAGAGCAGATGAAGAAAATTTAGTTAGACTTCTTAGACTGGCTTAGACATTTTAGACAATAAAAAACCTCCTTCAAAAATGAAGGAGGTTTTTTATTTTTAGATTCTAAGTAGTCTAACTTTCTAATAATCTGAGCAGTCCGAATTAATATCCCGCTAACGGAATCTCTATCTCGTATCTTTTCTTGTTAGGATTGACCAATTTCTTATCTCTCAACCACGGATTGTGGATTTTTAGGATTTTATAATTAATCCCTTGTGACATGGCAAAGCTGGTCAAATCGGTAATGGTACTGTCTACTTCTATCTTCTTAGTGGGAATCGGCGCGTACAAATCACTTGAAAAAATACTGAAACCGTACTTGGCCGGTTGTTTCATAATTTCTTTTAAGGCCAAAATTCTGAAAACATAGCGAGACGTTTCTTCGGTTAAGGCCAAGTCGTAATAGTTGCTGACTTTTTGCTCATCGATTTTTTTGGTAATCCCATTCATACCGCCGTTGTAAGAAGCTGCGGCTAGTGTCCATGACCCGAATTTATCTTTGGCGCTTAACAAATATCGACAAGCGGCTTCGGTTGATTTTTCTAAATGGTATCTTTCGTCAACTATATCATTGACTTCCATGCCTTTTTCCTTGGCAGTTTCGGGCATGAATTGCCAAACACCACGCGCTCCGGCTGAGGAAACAGCATTGACCAAACCACTTTCTATTACGGCTAAATATTTAAAATCATCGGGCACGCCGTATTTGTCTAAAATCGGTTCGATAATCGGAAAAGCACGGTTGGCTCTTTTTATGATTAACGCCGTTGTTGCGTCAAGATTAGCATTGATGAGTAATTCTCTGTCCAGACGTTCGCGTACATCGGTAATTTGAAGCGGTGCCTTTTCTCCGGCAAAGTCAACTTCTTCGGGGAAATACATCGCGGTACCTTCGTGGATGCGTTTTTCTTTATTGTCGCCCGAAGTGCCAAAAACAAGAACTCCGGAAAGCATGACAATAGTTACTACGGATAATAGGGCTTTATTCGTTTTCATAATATCACAGATTAACGTTGCAAAACTACAACTTTATAATGTAAAGCTACAAAAATTGAGCCGTTAGACCTTTTCTTGTAACATAATTTTAGGTAAATTATCGTTTAGCCAACGGTATTTACTGAGAATCATAATATGAGTCCCGCCTTTAACCGGAATAAAATTCTTTAGGTTTTTGGGTGGAAAAACCTCATCGGCGTCGCCATGGATATGGATGATTTCTTCATCGACTATCGTTCGATCCCAATTGATGATTTGCTCAATAGCCCAATCCAAATAACGCTTGTCACGAACAGCCAAAAACTTCTCATACAAAGCCAATCGCTGTTTGACAATAGACGAACCAAAAGAAAACTTAACCAGCATTTCAATATTTTCAAATAAAGCTGTGGGAATAAGCTTGTAAGCTTTCGTGGCTTTAGCAACTTTAAATCGCTTCGGAAATTCGGCATTAGATTTAACACTTGATATAATGATGACTTTCCTTGGGTTTAGAAACGGTTTCATTTCTTGCACTAAAACGCCACCGAATGAAACGCCAATCAAAATGGGGTTTTGATGGGTTACTTTTTCGGCAATTCTTTGAGCATACGCAGTTAAACTTTCGCCGGAATTTGGAATTTCCCATTCGAGTAAATGCATTTCAAATTGGTCTTCGGGCAATTGGATTCGTTCAAAAATGGTCGGACTGGCTGCCATGCCCGGCATGAAGTAAACATGGATTTTAGACATTATATAACCGTTAGCTCGTTAATTATTAGTAAATTTGCATAAAAATAATCCTTTTATTTCACTTGATTATGAACACAACATTAATTTCAGAAAAAATGGAAATTAAAGACAACACCTTTGCTCGACAGTTTGAAACGTTGGTGGATGGCAAACTAATTTCTGTTGAATATTCCTTTCAAGAAAAGAAAATATTCCTGACGAGAATTAATACTTTTGACGGTTTTAATGACGAAGAGTTTATCAATGATTTATTGAAAAACATCATGGAAATTGCCTATGAACGCAAACTGAAAGTGGTTCCGATTTTACCTAAAATCGCTCTTTTCTTTAGAAAGAATACTACCTACAGAGATTTGTTGCCTCCGGGAATAAAAATCTAATCCAAAATAACTTTAACAGAAGTCGTCTTAAAATTAAGACGACTTTTTTTGTGCTTTTTACTTATATTTATCGAATGAACACAGCAGACTTTCAACAAGAGATTATCACTTTTTTCGAAAACATCGACAAATATTACGGCTCTAAAACCGAAATTACCGAAGGTTTGTGCACCGATATGGACAATCTTGATGCGAATTTAACGACATGGAATTTATCTGAATTCGATTTAATTCGATCTGCTTACCGAAAAAACGGCGAAAAACTAATGATGGAAGGCAGCAATATGTATTACGAAATTTCAGCCGATAGAATCATTGGGTTTGAACAAACAGGAAGAAACAAATTTGAATTCATTGAGCTATATGGGATTTCTGTTTTTAGAATCACTAAAATCAGATTTCATTATAAATATTAGGCTTCTACATTCAAAAACTCCATTCTTACACTGCCATCTTCATCGATTCTAGACAAATTGATTTCGTGTAAAGTATTGACCAACTCCGGATTCCAAGGCGTTTTTACTTTGACATAGTTTTCGGTAAATCCATGAATATAGCCTTCTTTGTTTTCGCCTTCAAATAAAACGGTTCTGTTGGTTCCAATTTGGCTTTCATAAAAAGCACGACGTTTTTTTACCGACAAACCTCGAAGCATTTTACTTCTTTTCGCACGCACATTCGCAGGCACAACGCCATCCATTTCGGCCGCTTCGGTATTATCCCTTTCGGAATAGGTAAATACATGTAAATACGAAATATCTAGTTCGTTTAGGAAATTATAGGTTTCTAAGAAATGCTCATCCGTTTCTCCCGGAAAACCCACAATCACATCCACACCAATACAGGCATGCGGCATCACTTCACGGATTTTTGATACTCTGTCGGTATAGACTTCGCGCAAATAACGGCGTTTCATTTTCTTGAGAATCTCATTGCTTCCGCTTTGTAACGGAATATGAAAATGCGGCACAAAAGTCCGACTTTGTGATACAAACTCGATGGTTTCGTTTTTCAAAAGATTCGGTTCTATAGAAGAAATACGCAATCTTTCGATGCCTTCCACTTCATCTAGCGCTTTAACTAAATCTAAAAAAGTATGTTCGTGTTTTTTATTTCCAAATTCACCTTTACCATAATCACCAATGTTTACACCGGTCAAAACGATTTCTTTAATCCCTTGTTGTGAAATTTCGTAAGCATTTTTCAACACATTGTCCAACGCATCGCTACGTGAAATGCCACGCGCTAAAGGAATCGTACAGTAAGTACATTTGTAATCGCAACCATCTTGCACTTTCAGAAAAGCCCGCGTTCTGTCGCCTATGGAATAACTTCCTACGTAAAAATCAGCTTCTTCTATTTCGCACGAATGCACTTCGCCCATATCATTTTTGGACAAATCATTGATATAATCGGTGATTTTGAATTTCTCTGTCGCGCCCAAAACCAAATCCACGCCATCAACAGCCGCTAATTCTTCGGGTTTTAATTGCGCATAACAACCAACCGCTGCAACGAAGGCTTTATCGTTGAGTTTCATGGCTTTTTTGACTACTTGTTTGAATTGTTTATCGGCGTTTTCGGTTACCGAACAAGTGTTAATCACATAAATATCGGCTACATCTTCAAAATCGACGCGGTCAAAACCTTCGTCTTGGAAGTTCCTCGCGATGGTAGAGGTTTCGGAGAAATTCAATTTGCACCCTAAAGTATAAAAGGCGACTTTTTTTCTGTTTTCCATAAGCTGTCTCAATTGATGAAATCGTTGTCAAAAAATTGAGAGGGCAAAGATAGTTAAATTTGAAGATTAAGCAATTTGAAGATTTGAAAATGTACTCTCTTAAGAGTCAATCTTTAAATTAACACATCTTCAAATCTTCAAATTGACATTACTCTTTTCTGTATTTTTTGGTGATTTCAAAAACGTGTTCCAAAATTTTAGCGTCTTCTTCTGAAAACTCTACTTGGCGTCTAGCCATTACAATCTTGGCAGTTTGAAAAGCTTTGGAAGTCAAATAAGTCGTAAAACCGGCACTTCCGCCCCAAGAAAAGCTCGGCACAAAATTGCGTGGAAATCCGGAACCGAAAATATTGGCTGAAACACCGACCACGGTTCCGGTATTGAACATGGTGTTGATACCGCATTTACTGTGATCGCCCATCATTAGTCCACAAAACTGCAAGCCGGTTCGGGCAAAACCTTCTGTTTCGTAGCTCCACAAACGCACTTCTTCGTAGTTATTTTTTAAATTCGAATTGTTACTATCGGCACCGATATTACACCATTCGCCTAAAACAGCATTACCTAAAAATCCATCATGTCCTTTATTAGAATACCCCATCAAAACCGAATTGCTTACTTCGCCGCCAATTACTGAATGTGGTCCGACGGTTGTTGCGCCATAGACTTTGGAAGCCAGTTTCACCCTACCCGATTCGCACAAGGCAAATGGACCACGAATGACTGAGCCTTCCATGATTTCGGCATTTTTTCCGATGTAGATTGGTCCGGTTGATGCATTTAAAGTCACAAACTCGAGTTTGGCTCCTTCTTCAATAAAGATATTTTCGGGTGAAATGACGTTGACGCTTTTCGGAATCGGTTGGGAATGTCTGCCTTCGGTAATTAATTCGAAATCTTCTCGAATGGCCGCATCGTTTTTGGTAAAAATATCCCAAGTATGTTCAATCTTCAATCCTTCTTCATTGTAATCGATAATTTCATAGGCATCAAAATCGACTTCTTCTTGCGTGTCATTTGTAAAAAAAGCTACTACCTCTTCACCTTGAAAAATGGCTTGGTTTTTTTCGAGACTTTTGACCATTTCGGCCAAAACCTCATTGGGTAAAAATGACGCATTAACCATTACGTTTTCTTCCATTTCTACCATAGGAAACTTTTCAGAAAGGTATTCTTCGGTTAAAGTTGTTGTTGTGTAACCTAAATATTTCTCCCATTTTTCACGTATGGTTAAAATTCCGACGCGAATATCGGCAACCGGTCTTGTGAAAGTGAAAGGCAATAAGGCATTGCGAACGGTTCCGTCAAAAAGTATGTAGTTCATGTTGGTTTCGGGTTATTAAGGTTCCGAGTTCAAAGTTACAAAGTTTAGGCTGACTTTGAAAAATAAAAAAACCACTCACTTTCGTGAATGGTCTTCCTAAAATTTGAACACTGATCCCGAAGGTTCGGGACTATTTTGCGTGTTTCGCGTATTTGTTTTTGAATTTATCAATACGTCCTGCAGTATCGATAAGTTTAGATTTACCTGTGTAAAAAGGGTGAGACGTTCTTGAAATCTCCATTTTGTACACCGGGTATTCAACACCTTCGTGAGTAATCGTTTCTTTAGTTTCTACTGTAGATTTAGTGATAAAAACATCTTCATTTGACATGTCTTTGAAAGCAACTAATCTGTAATTTTCCGGGTGAATTCCTTTTTTCATGATAAATCTTTTTATGGTTTTGAAGTAGTTTCGTTTTGAAGCTTTCACTTTGAAAGGTGTAAACTGGCTACAACGTTTAAAATTTCTTTTTTTAAATTGAGTGTGCAAAAATACAACTTTTTTACAAAAATCAAAGCCAACTGTAACTTTTTTTAATTGTTTTAAACTTACTGCTAGGTAAACTCGGAATTACTATATTTGTTAATTAATTAAAACCTAAAAACCATGAATGAAATTATTAAGAAAAACGGTGTAACCTATGGCATCATCCTAGGATTGTTCTCAGTACTTTTTACAACAGCAATTTATGCGATTGACTTAGAATTATTTACCAGTTGGTGGCTTGGCTTAGTATCTTTCGCAATAGCAATTACCATTGGGATTGTCTTAGTTTCTAAAACAAAAAAGCAAATGGGAACCATGACTTTCAAAGAAGGTTTTACAGTTTATTTTATTGCTGCGTTAATCGGTACTTTTGTTTCAACCGTTTACAACTATGTTTTATTTAATTTCATTGACACTCAAGCTAAGGAAACCATCAAGGAAATAACGATGAAATATACGGCTGAAATGATGCAGAAATTTGGAACACCAGCCGAGGCTATTAATGAGACCATACAAAAAATGGCTGAAACCGATAATTATTCTATTGGCAATTTGTTGTTTGGAATGGCTATTGTTTTAGTGTTTCAAGCCATTTTCGGTTTAATTTTAGCCGCCATTTTTAAATCAAAATCGAATCAAGGATTATAGATGAATCTATCCATAATAATTCCGCTTTTGAACGAGCAGGAATCTTTACCCGAATTACACCAATGGATTGTCAAAGTAATGACAACCCACAATTATTCCTATGAGGTTATTTTCATCGATGATGGAAGTACCGATAATTCTTGGGCATTAATTGAAAATCTTTCGAAAGAAAACCCCAATGTAAAAGGCATTCGTTTCCTGAGAAACTTCGGGAAATCACAAGCTTTACATGCCGGTTTTGCCAAAGCCAAAGGCGATGTCGTAATTACGATGGATGCCGATTTACAAGACAGTCCGGATGAAATTCCGGATTTGTACAATATGGTGATGAACCAAAATTTCGATTTGGTTTCAGGATGGAAAAAGAAGCGCTATGATTCGGTCGTGGCCAAAAATTTACCATCCAAATTGTTCAATTGGGCTGCGAGAAAAACTTCCGGAGTTTATTTAAATGACTTTAACTGCGGACTGAAAGCCTACAAAAGTGTGGTCATTAAAAACATCGAAGTTTCCGGAGAAATGCACCGCTATATTCCGGTTTTGGCCAAAAATGCCGGCTTCGGGAAAATAGGCGAAAAAGTAGTGATTCACCAAGCTAGAAAATACGGCGAATCTAAATTTGGCATGAGCCGATTTATCAATGGATTCTTGGATTTGATTACCATTTGGTTTCTGTCCAAATACGGCAAACGCCCGATGCACTTGTTCGGCGCACTGGGTGTAGTGATGTTTATCATTGGTTTCATTTCTACCTTTTTAATCATCGGCATCAAACTGATGAAACTGTTTGTATTTAACGAACCTACCATTTTGGTGGCACAAAATCCACTTTTCTACATTGCTTTGACTTCTATGATTATTGGTTCCCAATTGTTCCTTGCCGGATTTTTGGGTGAAATTATTCTTCGAACTAAGAACAATGAAGAGCGTTATAAAATTTCAAGCGAAGTGAATCTGTAAAGATTTCAATTCAATTCAAAAACAATTACCATGCATATCGAACAACATATTTTAGACAAAGTAAACGAATGGTTGACTCCAACTTTTGACGTTGACACCCAAAACCAAATCAAAGAAATGATGACCACTTCTCCCAAAAACTTGGAGGAGAGTTTCTATAAAAACTTAGAATTCGGAACCGGTGGCATGCGCGGCATTATGGGCGTTGGCACCAATCGCATCAATAAATATACTTTGGGCAAAAATACACAAGGCATTTCCGATTATTTGAAAAAATCCTTTCCCGGTGAAGATTTGAAAGTCGTAATTGCTTATGATTGTCGTCACAACAGTGATACTCTTGGAAGAGTCGTTGCAGATGTTTTCTCGGCTAACGGAATCAAAGTGTATTTGTTTTCAGAAATGAGACCTACGCCGGAATTATCTTTTGCGTTAAAATATTTAAACTGTCATGCCGGAATTGTATTAACCGCTTCTCACAATCCGCCGGAATACAACGGCTACAAAGTATATTGGCAAGATGGCGGACAATTGGTTCCGCCACAAGATGAAGAAATCATTCAAGTGATTGAAAACTTAAAATACAGCGAAATCAAGTTCGAAGCCAACAATAGTTTGATTGAATACATTGACACTGAAGTTGACAATGCTTTTGTGGATTCAACTGTTGCGAATGCCAGTTTTAATACTTCAGCAAAGGCAAAATCAAATTTAAAAATCGTTTATACTTCTTTACACGGCACTTCTATCAAATCGGTACCAAGTGTTTTGGCAAAAGCCGGTTATACTGATGTGAACATTGTTCCGGAACAAGCCGAACCTAATGGCGATTTTCCAACGGTAAAATCTCCGAATCCCGAAGAACCGGAAGCCTTGACGATGGCTTTGGCTTTAGCGGAAAAACTTCATGCTGATATCGTTTTTGGAACTGATCCTGACAGCGACCGACTTGGTGTTGCTGTTCGTGACAACAACAACAAAATGATTCTCCTTAACGGAAACCAAACCATGGTGGTCATGACCAATTATTTATTGGAACAATGGAAAAAAGCGGGCAAACTTGACGGCAAACAATTCATCGGTTCGACAATTGTTTCTACGCCTATGATGTTGGAATTGGCTTCGGCTTATGGTGTGGAATGCAAAGTGGGTTTGACCGGTTTCAAATGGATTGCCAAGTTTATTAAAGATTTCCCAGAGCTTAAATTTATTGGCGGCGGTGAAGAAAGTTTCGGCTATATGGTTGGTGATGCTGTTCGCGATAAAGATGCTGTAGGCGCCATTTTATTAATGTGTGAAATTGCGGCACAAGCCAAAGAAAATAACAGTTCGGTTTACCAATATTTGCAACAAATGTATGTTGATTTTGGTTTCTACAAAGAACATTTAATTTCGATTACCAAAAAAGGAATCGAAGGCGCGAATGAAATCAAACAAATGATGATTGATATGCGCGAAAATCCGGTAGCTGAAATTAATAATCAACGCGTGATTATGGTAGAAGATTATCAAAATTCGACGGCGAAAAACTTGTTGACCGGCGAAACGGAAAGTTTGTCTATTCCAAAGTCGGATGTACTGATTTATTATTTAGAAGACGGCTCGAAAATTTGTGCAAGACCAAGCGGAACGGAACCCAAAATCAAATTCTATTTCAGCGTGAATACCGCCATCGAAAACCTGGAAGAAATTCCGGCCGCCGAAGCTTATTTAAATCAAAAAATTACCACTATCATTTCTGAAATGCAGTTGAACTAATGGATGAGAATTTAAAAAAGATTATTCCTTTCGCCAAAAAATACAAGAGCAACGTTATTTGGAATGTTTTTCACAACATCCTGTATGCGCTTTTCGGAACTATCGGAATGGTAATGATTTTTCCCGTACTGAAAGTCCTTTTCGGCAATGAAGAAAAAGTGACACAATTGCCAACTTACGAAGGCTTAGGCAGTATTAACCATTATCTGAACGATACGCTTTTTTATTATGTCAATTATTTTTCGGAAACACACGGACCGAATTACGCTTTGTTGCTCACCGTTTCCATAGTAGTCATTACCTTTTTGTTTAAAAACTTATTTGGTTATCTAGGGTTACAAAATTTAACCAAATTAAAAACCGGTGTCCTTCGTGATTTGCGAGAGAAAATGTTCAAAAAAATCATCGAACTTCCGGTTCCTTATTATTCTGAAAAAAGAAAAGGCGACATGATGGCGCGTATGCTAGGCGATATTAACGAAGTGCAAAACTCATTCTTTATGATATTAGAACTGATCATCAAAGAACCGCTTACTATAGTTTTCTCCTTGATAGCCATGATTAATATAAGTTGGAAACTAACGCTTTTTGTTTTCATTTTCATCCCGATTTCAGGGTTTATTATCTCCAAAATCGGAAAATCTCTTAAAGGAAAGTCGAAAAGAGCCCAACAAGAAAACGGCCAATTGATTTCTGTAGTCGAAGAAACACTATCCGGATTAAAAGTGGTCAAAAGTTACAACGCTGAAAACTTTTTTTCGCAAACCTTTAACGATTCTGTGGACCGATTGTACAAACTAACCAACAGTATCGGAAAGAAAAACAACTTGGCTTCGCCTATGTCGGAATTCTTAGGAATTGTAGTCATCTCGGTTTTATTATTTTACGGCGGGAATTTGGTTTTGGTGGATAAGTCACTCGATGGTTCATTGTTTATTGCCTACATCGGACTCGCTTATAATATTTTAACTCCGGCCAAAGCCATCTCAAAAGCTTCTTATCAGGTGAAAAACGGATTAGCGGCAGCGGAACGTGTTTTTGAAGTTTTAGAAGTAGAAAACACCATCACTGATAAAGTTGATGCCAAAGAAATCGAAAAATTCAATCACGAAATACAATTAAAAAACATCACGTTTGCTTATAATGATGAACCGGTTTTAAAAAACTTCACCTTGACAATTCCAAAAGGAAAGACAGTTGCCTTGGTTGGTCAATCGGGTTCGGGTAAAAGTACCATTGCCAATTTGCTTACGCGATTTTATGATGTTGACAATGGCGAAATTCTAATAGACAATCACAACATCAAAGATGTCACTATGAAGTCTCTGCGTGGTTTAACCGGTTTGGTTACCCAAGACAGCATCATGTTTAACGGCTCCATAAAAGATAATATTCGCCTGGGCAAATTAGACGCTACGGATGAAGAAATCACCGAAGCCCTGAAAATTGCCAATGCCTATGAATTTGTCAAAGATTTACCCAATGGTATTGAAACCAATATTGGCGATAGCGGCAACAAACTTTCGGGCGGACAAAAGCAACGTTTATCAATAGCGCGTGCGGTTTTAAAAAATCCACCGATTATGATTTTGGACGAAGCGACTTCGGCTTTGGACACCGAAAGCGAAAGATTGGTGCAACAAGCCTTAGAAAACATGATGCAAAACCGAACTTCAGTAGTGATTGCGCATCGTCTTTCAACGATTCAAAAAGCCGATATGATTGTAGTGATGCAAAAAGGTAAAATTGTAGAACAAGGCACGCATGACGAGCTTTTGACCCAAAACGGTACTTATTCTAAATTGGTTAGCATGCAGTCTTTTGAGTAAGACTTAAATCGGTTTGTATTCGGTAGATTTCAACTCTTTATCTAGGAGATTGATGTAGAAATAGTGAAGTGAATCTTCCTTGTCAAACTCACCGTTTTTATTGGTATCTTCAATGGTTCTGAAATACAATTGGCTTTTGGCTTCAATCAATTTCCAATCGATTAACTCCTGAAAATCGGTAGAAACTTTGGTGAAATTCTTCCCGGCAATATCACTGACATAAAGCGATTTAATATCGTTATTGTCTAATTTATTGTCTTTGTTGGTATCCATATCTGCCAAAGAATAAACCATAAGCTGCTTCTTGGTTTTGTCGGCTGTTGATTTTAAATACGTAGCGGTTTCTATCAAAACATTTTTATCCGTCAAAGTGTAAATGGTGTCTTTCCCTATTTCCTGAAACTTCAAATTCTGCAAATAACCGGTAATTTGGTATTCGCCATAATTAGAAACAGTGTAACCTGTATTAGCATCATAAGAAGCTTTGACTTTCTTATCGCTGGAAACCGTTCCGATGGGGAAAATCAAATAATTGGTTCCGTCCATGTGAATCGGTAAATCGGCAATTTCTATTTGCGTTGTGTCTTCCGGAACTTCGGTTTTGGTTTTGGAAGTATCTTCGTAAATTACTTTAGGCTTTGGCGCTTCTTCTTTTTTGCAGCTCACGAAAGTCACCGCTAAAATCAAGCAAATATAGATAGTGTAATTTTTCATCTCAAACAAATTTGTCAACCAAAAATAGTGAATTATTTCTACAATTTAGCCGTCAGTTTTATATTGAAAACACGAGTCGTCATATAATTTGGAATACCGTATTGGTTTTTGGTGTACACATCGCGCACCCAAGTATTGGTAATGGCATTTTGGTTGTTAAACAAATTGAAAATTTCAAAACCAATCGATAAGTCTTCGAATTTTTTCAGCCAATGACCTGCTGCTCTTTCGTTGTTTTTTTCGGTCAAGACATAGGAGAAACCAACATCGGCTCGGCGGTAATCACGTAAACGACTTTGGTAAGTGTAAGCATCAGCATAAGAAGGTGAACCGCCCGGTAAACCGGTATTGTAAACCAAATTCAAATACAATTTCATATTCGGTAAATTCGGCATATAGTCTTGGAACAAAATTCCGAATTTCAATCGTTGGTCGGTTGGACGCGCGATGTAACCTTTGTCATCTTGATTTTCTTCGGTTTTCATATACCCAAAACTCAACCAAGATTCCGTTCCTGGTACGAATTCACCGTTTAATCTCGTTTCAAAGCCATAAGCATAAGCTTCGGCATCATTATTAGCACGATAACGAATCCTTACGTTTTCTAATGTATAAGTATTCACATCGGTCATGGTTTTGTAATAAGCTTCGGTAACCAACTTAAACTTGCGGTTGTTCATCAGAAAATTATAGTCGTTGCTCAACACAAAGTGAATAGATTGTTGGGCTTTCACATTCGGATTCACGGCACCATTCATATCCCTTAACTCACGGTAAAATGGCGGTTGATGATAATATCCCGCTGCAAAACGGAACAACATATCTTTGTCCCAATCGGGTTTTAAAGTAAACTGAGCTCTCGGACTAAATACTGTTTGGCTTTTAGCATTGGAAATTCCATCGCCTGAAACAGTCCAATTGTGAAAACGCGCTCCGGCGGTAATCCAAAATTGGCTACTGCCCAAATTGGTTTTGGTATTCCATTGCGCAAACCCTGAAAGTCTGTCAATATCAATAAAATTGGTCGCTCTAACATTTTGGTAGGGTACCAACGGTCCGATGTAAGGATTGTAAGGTTGGTCATTCGGAAAATCAAACTCGGGCGGATTGATGGAAAATCCGGCTGAATCAATCACTTCCCATTCAACAATTCTGTCGCGTATATTTTCACGAGTGTATTTGAAACCCCAATCGATTTGGTGTTTTTTATTATTGATTTGGTGCGTTCCTTTGATTTCTGCATTGATAATTAAGGCATCTAAATCGTTTCGAGCATGGTTTAATTGTGTACCGATACCACGATTAAATGTAACTTCTCCCAGCGTTTCCGAACCGATATTGGTATCAACTTCGCCTAAAAAATAAGCCGCAAAAATATCAAAGTACTCCTGCTCTTGCGTGTGATAAACCGAAGTAATCAATCGGAAATTATTATTGTCGTCTTTGTTGAACGTAGTTTTAAAAGCGCCAAAAAGCGTTTGGTATTTGTCTTTTTCCTGACCTTCATAAAAAACCTGAAGCGCAATAGGTTCGTCGATGGTTCCGAAATTGGTTTGGCGTGTTAGCGGTTGGTAGTTGTATTTATTTTGAGAAACATTTCCCAAGAAACTGAAACTCCATTGGTCATTGGGACTAAAATTAACATTAGTTTGCACATCGGCAAAAGTAGGACGATAATTGGTTTGTGTTTCCTGACTGTTGACAAAAAGCGAGTTGTCGCGGTAACGAACACCGGTAATGGCCGACCATTTTTTGTTTTTAGAAATACCTTCACCGGTGATGCTTCCGCCTAAAAAACTCGCATCAGCACTGATACTGTATTTTTTAGGTGTTCGATAAGTGATATCTAAAACCGAAGACAATTTGTCGCCATACTTGGCTTGAAATCCACCCGCAGAAAAATCTACATTCTGCACCATATCGGTATTGGTAAAACTCAATCCTTCTTGTTGTCCGGAGCGCACCAAGAACGGACGATAGACTTCAATTTCATTGACATACACCAAATTTTCATCATAATTTCCGCCACGAACGTTGTAGCCTGAACTCAATTCGTTATTTCCGCTGGCACTTGGCATTAACTTTATAACACTTTCCACTCCTTGCATGGCGCTTGGATTTTTTCGGATGGTTTCAGGTGAAACCGAAACTATACCTTGCACTCTACTCTTTCTTCCGGTCACCACCACTTCGCCCAATTGCTCTGCATCGTTCATGACCACATAAAACTCTTTTTCTTCATTGGCTTTTAATTGTAATGTTGCGGTTATTTTTTTCAGAGATTCATGGGTAAAAACCAAAACTATTTTTTGATTGGCAGGCACTGTAATTCCGTAAAATCCGTTTTTGTCGGTGGTGGTCGACTTGGTCTGATAGCTTACGGTAACGCCTTCCACCGGTTTGTTATTTTCATCGAGTACAACTCCGGCGACTTTAGCGGTTTGGTTTTGGGCAACTGTTATGCTGCTAAATACTAAAAAAAGGAGCGTGAAAAGGAATTGATATGTTTTCAAACTATTGTTTTAAGGTTTTTGACTTCTGAAAAATTGTGTTTCAAAGATAGTAGAATTTCCAACATTATCCTTAATGATAATTTTTAAATCATTTTTCCCTTCGGCTACGATACCATCTGAAAAACGATGGATTAATTTTTTGGTTTTAGGCTCATACTCCAACAAAATCCACTGACCGTTGAGCGTTCCTTCATAGCTTTTGATTCCGGACAAATCATCGTAAATAGTGAACTGTATTGCTTCTTGTTGGCTAATCCATTGGCCTCCGATTTTTTTATCGATTTTGATTTTCGGGGGCATACTGTCTTTGAACAATTTGTAATCTCCCAAATATTTGGAATAAACGGTAAACGAATTTTTATAGCGTTTAGTATTGTAATAATAGATTTTTTTACCGTCAACAGTACCAATAAACATTTTTGATCGGTCTTTTTCAGCAATCAAACTGTCTTCAAAAGTAATCGTCATATTCGCGAAAGCCGGCTCAACATCATCATGCAAATGCAACAATCCGTTTTTGACTTCAAAATCCATGTTAAAATCTTTCAGAAACGCATTAGCCGGAATCGTAACCGTTACATTTTCCTGAGTGAAGATGTTTTCTTTGTTGGTTTTAACCCAATATTTTGAATCAACCGGTTCTTTATCGACCTCAATATTCATTGGTGCATAGGCAATGGGAATAAAAACCTTGGTGAGGTTTTCGCTAAAATCGGCGATTTCTATTTTGTAATTTTGATTGACATTGGATGTAACCGAAATAACCCCGTTGTTTGATCCTGATTGAATAACGCTCAGCGGATAGGGCTTTTCGGCAAATAATTTCTGCACTCTTTGCCCTGTTTTTTTATAACGACCATAGTCAATCAGCGCATTGACATAACGGGTTTCGTCAAAAGAAAAGGTTTCAAATTGGTACCGAAAATCGGTTTTGCCATTGAGAAAAGTTTGTACCCTGAAAATTCCGTTGGCATTCCAGGAAACGTCATCATAATCAAAAGTGGTGATTCCGAAACCCAGCTGACCGAAAGCGGTTACCTTTTCAGCTATGTAGCTTCCGTCTGCTTGTTGGGAAATACTAACTGCTATTGGTCTTTTAGACTGATTAACGGCAGAGTTTTGCCCCAAAGGATAAACCAATACGCTATTGAGCATTGGTCTTTTACTGTCTTTTAAAACCTCGTCAAATCCAAAATACATTGGGTTAATTATTTTTTCAGATTGGGTATCCCGAATTTCAAAATGCAAATGCGGACCGTCTGAACCTCCTGTATTTCCGGAGATAGCGATGATATCATCTTTTTTGACCAAAAAATCATTTGGGGAAAATGTGACATCAATTTCAAAAGATTTGGCTTTGTATTGTTCTCTTTTGATTAATTTTTCGACTTCACCGAAACCCGATTGCAAGTGCCCGTAAACAGTAGTGAAACCGTTGGGATGATTGATATAGATGGCTTTGCCGTAACCATTTTCGGCAATTTTAATTCTGGAAATATAACCCTCAGCTACGGCATAAACATTAAAGCCTTCCTTTTTTTGGGTCTTAAAATCGAAGCCGGAATGAAAATGATTGGGTCTCAATTCCCCAAAATTACCCGAAAGTTGTAACGGTATGTCCAAAGGAGAACGAAAATAATCCTTCGGATACTGATTTTGACCCAAAGCCATAGCAGTACAGCAACAAAACAGCCAGATAAATTTCATAAAAAAGTTGTTTCAGCTAAGGTAGGAAAAAAGTGAGTTAAAATTTACAAGTGTGAAATTTATTTATAACTCCTTAAAAAACAAATTATTATAATTCTATTTAAAAATAGCAATAAATAATTGTCAAAAATATTGTGCAAACAAAATAGAATCCTAACTTTGTAAAGTAAGTAATGAATAAAGTAATTTATGAGTGAAATTGCAGAGATAATTGATTCTGTTGAAAATAGGATTGAAAAACTTTTTATGAAAATAGACAGTTTGGAGAAGAATTCTATGGCATTGAGAACAGAATTACAAGAAGCTGCAAGCCTGATTCAAAAGCAAACCGAGGAAATTAAAACCTTAAAATCGGAATGTGAATCACTCAAAATGGCCAATTCATTATTAGGCGGTGAAGAAAACAAACGAGATACCAAGCTTAAAATAAATTCATTAATCAGAGAGATAGATTACTGTATAGCACAGTTATCAGACTAAAGCATGAGTGAAAAGCTTAAAATAAAGTTATCAATTGCAGACAGAGTTTATCCGTTAACGGTAGACCTTTCGCAAGAAGAAGGACTGAGAAGTGCTTCCAAAAAGATTGATGCGATGATTAAGCAATTCGAAGAAAACTACGCAGTTCGTGACAAGCAAGATGTACTGGCCATGTGTGCTTTACAATTTGCCTCACAAGTAGAACAAAAGCAAGTTGACAATGCCATTGACGGCTCGGAAACTCTGGAAAGATTGAAAAAGATTAATGATATATTGTTCGACTATCTCGACAAAAAATAACGTTCTTAACATAGATTACAATACCGCCTACATTAGATTTTAATTGGTAAACTCAACACTAACAAATTAGAATGAGCCAGTCATCGTTACTAAAGCATGCCACTTTTACCGTGGATCCTTGACCAACGAGTTAGCTCAAAACTTGTCTTTACGAGTTTATGCATTCACCTAATGTAGGCTTTTTTTATATATAAATTTTAACAAAAAAAATGGAAACTATACTAATTATAATTGCGTTAATCGCAGGAATTGGCGGAGGTTTTGGAATTGCAAAATTCCTTGAAAAAAGCAACGTATCAAACATGATTAAAAATGCCAAAAAAGAGGCGTCATCAATCTTAAGAGATGCCAATATTGAGGCGGAAAATATCAAAAAAGATAAATTACTACAAGCCAAAGAAAAATTTTTAGAATTAAAATCGGAACACGAAAAAGAGATTCTAAACAAAGACAAGAAGATAGCCGAAGTTGAAAAAAGAACTCGTGACAAAGAATCACAAGTATCAAGCGAATTGGCCAAAGCCAAAAAAATCAACGACGATTACGAGGCTAAGACCAAAGAATACGAATCAAAAATTGAGTTGCTTGACAAAAAGCACCAAGAGCTGGAAAAATTACACAAAAGTCAAGTAGAGCAATTGGAAGTAATCTCCGGTCTTTCGGCGGAAGATGCTCGCGAGCAATTGGTAGAAAGCTTAAAAGCCGAAGCCAAAACCAAAGCAATGTCACACATTCAAGACACTATTGAAGAGGCTAAATTAACGGCCCAACAAGAAGCTAAAAAAGTAATCATCAATACCATTCAAAGGGTTGGTACCGAAGAAGCTGTAGAAAACTGTGTGTCGGTATTCAATATCGAATCGGATGATGTAAAAGGTAGAATTATTGGTCGTGAAGGAAGAAACATCCGTGCTTTAGAAGCAGCAACCGGTGTTGAAATCATCGTTGACGATACCCCTGAAGCGATTATCTTATCTTGTTTTGATCCTGTGAGAAGAGAAATCGCTCGTTTGTCATTACACAAATTGGTAACTGATGGTAGAATCCACCCGGCCAGAATTGAAGAAGTAGTTGCTAAAACAACGAAACAAATAGACGACGAAATTATCGAAGTAGGTAAACGTACCGTAATTGATTTAGGTATTCACGGATTGCATCCTGAATTAATCAAAGTAGTTGGTAGAATGAAATACCGTTCGTCTTACGGACAAAACTTATTGCAACACTCCCGTGAAGTAGCCAAGCTTTGTGGTATCATGGCGGCCGAATTAGGATTGAATGTAAAATTGGCCAAACGCGCCGGTTTATTACACGATATCGGAAAAGTGCCGGATACCGAAAGTGATTTACCTCACGCCTTATTGGGAATGCAATGGGCTGAAAAGTACGGTGAAAAAGAAGAAGTTTGCAACGCTATCGGAGCACACCACGACGAAATTGAGATGAAATACTTAATCTCTCCTATCATTCAAGTATGTGATGCGATTTCAGGAGCCAGACCGGGCGCCAGACGTCAGGTATTGGATTCTTATATCCAAAGATTGAAAGACTTGGAAAACATTGCCTTTGGATTTAACGGTGTGAAAAATGCTTATGCCATCCAAGCCGGTCGTGAATTGCGTGTTATTGTAGAAAGTGAAAAAGTAAGCGATGATATGGCCGCTAATTTATCTTTTGAGATTTCCCAAAAAATCCAAACTGAAATGACTTATCCTGGACAAGTAAAAATCACGGTAATTAGAGAAACCAGAGCGGTAAATATCGCTAAATAATAAATCTAATTAAACAAAAAAGGCGACCACTTGGTCGCCTTTTTTGTTATAAAAAAATTGTTTTAATAACATCATTAGTCATAGGCTTGACAAAGTAATCTGTTATTACATCTTTAAACTGTTGAATTTTTTCGGCATTAAAATAATGCTCTGAAGAACTCACTACATAAATAGCAATATCGCAGGTAAAACTTTTTCTTATCTGATTAAATTCGGCTAAAAATTGCCAACCGTCAAGCACGGGCATATTGATATCCAGCAAAATTAAATCGGGAAGATTTTCATCATTATGAAGTTTGACTTTTAAATCATTTAAAGCTTCATAACCATTCTCAAAGAAAGAAATGTCAGCTCGGACATCATTCTTTTCCAGTAGCTTTTTGATGATAAAGTGGTGCACTTTGTCATCATCTACAACGTAGGCGTTGTTGAATTTCATTTTTTAAAAACAGATTTGGGGATTATTGTTTTCGACTGGGCAAAAATAATCAAATAATCCGACAAACTACTTCTTTCTCGGATGAAATGTATGCATGATTTGTGTTAAATGTTTGCGGTCAAGGTGAACATAAATTTCGGTAGTGGTAATCGATTCATGCCCTAACATCATTTGAATGGAACGCAAATCGGCACCATTTTCGAGTAAATGCGTGGCAAAAGAATGTCTTAACGTGTGCGGACTGATATTTTTAGCCAAATTAATCTTAGTCGCCAAGTCTTTTATAATGGTAAAAACCATCGCTCGAGTGAGTTGCTTGCCTCTGCGGTTTAAGAATAAAGTATCCTCAAAACCTTTGGCAATAACGCCGTGGTTTCGGATGGTGTTTTTATAAAGCTCAATGTATTTTTGAGTCGATTTAGCAATGGGAACAAATCGTTGTTTGTTGCCTTTACCCGTTATTTTGACAAAACCTTCTTCAAAAAACAGATCAGATATTTTTAAAGTGATGATTTCGGAAACACGCAAACCGCAACCATAAAGTGTTTCGAGCATGGCTCTGTTGCGTTCTCCTTCGGGTGTGGTCAAATTGATAGCACTGATTAATTGATCAATCTCTTCTACAGCAAGTGTATCGGGTAGTTTGCGCCCAATCTTGGGAGCTTCAATCAACTCCATAGGATTATCGGTGCGAAAATCTTCAAAAATCAAATAAGAAAAAAAACTTTTTAGTCCCGAAATAATTCGGGCTTGTGAACGCGCATTAACTTCTTTGGATACGGCATAAATAAATTGTTGAATCGTTTCCTCATTGATTTTCTCAGGCGAAACGCTGATGCCGTTTTCGTTTAAAAAAACGCACAAACGCTCTAAATCAAAAGTGTAATTGTCGACAGTATTCTTAGACAATCCACGTTCGATTTTTAAATACGATTGAAAACTTTTAAGGTACGTACTCCAATTCATAAAACAAAGAAACGAAATGTATGGGTATAAAAAAACCTCTCACGTTGGAGAGGTTTAAATTTCGATATCTACAATTAAAAATTACAACCTAACGAAACAGACAGTACTCTATTTAAAACTTTACCATCTTCCCCTTCTGCATTTTCTCCAATATTAGATAATCCTAAATTATAACGCACATTAATCACAGCACGCTTAGAAATATTATATCCTGCTCCTAAATTAAACCCAAAATCAACACTCTTAAATGCTTCATCAATATTTTGAGTATCAGAACCATAACCTACGACTTTTACTTTTAATTTGGCCGATGTCATAAAGCCAATTTGCGGACCTGCTTCCAAGAAAAATTTACTTTCAGGATAATATTTAAACATCAATGGAATATTGATATATGATAATTTAAAAGTATTTTCTGTATCGTATAAATTTCCGGCGCCATCATCAAAAAGAAAATCAAATTTTGCACCTTGCGCCGAATACAAAAGCTCGGGTTGGATGGCAAACTTTTTGTTTAACATAATTTCAGCATAACCACCAATGTGAAAATTAACAATTGAGCTAGTACTTGGAAAACCTGCTTCATCAACATTAAGATTGGCAATGTTCAAACCTCCTTTAATACCATACTTAACGTCTTGAGCTTGCAACGAATTAAAACTAACCAGTGCTACAACGGCAACAATAAACTTTTTCATTATTCAATGTTTAAAATTAGACTGCAAAAGTAGTATTTTATTCACACTAATTAAAGTTTGAAACAAAAAAAACCTCTCACAATGAGAGGTTTTAAAATATAATCTTTTAAACTGATTAGAATCTGTATCCTAAACCGATTTGGAAAGATGTAGTGTTTAATTTGAAATCTTCAAATCCTGATCCGTCAGGGAAATCGTTAAGATCAGCTAAACCTAAGTTATATCTAGCGTCAAAGAATAAACCTGACTCTAATTCATAACCTGCACCAATTCCTAAACCGTAGTCCATAGATTTTGTAAAATCTTTAACATCGTCTCCACCGGCAACGAAACCGAACTGTGGACCTGCTTGTAAATTGAATCCTTCAGCAACATAATACTTAGCCATGATAGGAATTTTGATGAAGTTTAATGCAGCATCTTTAGCTCCTTCCATAGAGTAAACTAATTCTGGTTGTACGTGGAATTTTTCAGAGATAGCGAAATCTACTAAACCACCAATGTAGAAGCTAGAAGTAGCATCTCCATCAAAGTCACCAGTGAAGTTAGAGTTGATGTAACCAGCTTTAACACCAAATTTCATGTCGCTAGATCCACCTTTGTCTTGTGCATTTGCAAAAGATACAGCAAATACAGCAGCCATTGTTAAAATAATTTTTTTCATGTTTGTTTAATTTTAAAATTAATATAAGCAAAGTTATAAGTTTAGATTAATAGGAATAATCAGGGGAATTGGACTTATTAACAAGGTTGTTAACAATGTAAATTCGTAAAAATACTGTTTTACAGTAATTTAGAAAAAAATCGGAAAAATATGGTTTTTTTTAACAATTCAAAAACACGTCAGTTTAGAATGATTTGAATAAACCAAAAAACCTTATTCTATTATATACTAAAATAAGATTTATCCCGTTTTACTATAAATCCTTATCACTATTAAATAGAATGTATGAAAAAAGCAATTGTAATCTTAATGGTCTTGTTTGGCCTTAATGTAGTCAGTGCGCAAACGCTGAAATTCGGTCTCAAAGCCGGCGCCAACTTTGCTACTTTGGAAGGTAACAATGTAGAAGGTTCAACCTACACGAGTTTTCACTTTGGTGCCTTATTAGAAGTAAAACTTTTGGAAAACTTGTCATTGCAACCTGAATTGGTGTATTCTTCCCAAGGAACCAAAATTAATGAAGCGGCATTTGACGACATCAACTACAACTACCTTACTGTTCCGGTTTTGGCCAAATTTTATTTAACCAAAAACAAACTGAGTTTTGAAGCCGGACCGCAATTTTCATTCTTGGTCAACGAAAATGTAGCGGATCAGTTTGAAGGGGAAACTTTCGATTTTGCCATAGCCGGCGGATTGGGCTACAACATCACGGAGCATTTCTTAATCCAAGCGCGTTATGTAGCCGGTTTAACTGAGGCTAACAGAAGTGCCGAGGTTAGAAACAGAACCATTCAGCTTTCTTTAGGTTACCGATTTTAATAAAATCATAACTTTAGTACAAAACCGTTGTCTGTTCGACAGCGGTTTTTTATTTTTACTTAAAATTCATTCTATGAAAATAGCTATCATCAATGGCCCTAATCTTAATTTATTAGGCAAACGCGAACCGGAAGTATACGGAAACATTACCTTCGAGTCTTTTTTTGAAACCTTAAAAAGCCAATATCCTACGCTAGAATTAAGCTATTTTCAAAGCAATATAGAAGGCGAATTGATTGATAAAATTCAGGAAGTTGGTTTCACTTTCGATGGTATTATTCTCAATGCTGCTGCTTATACCCATACTTCTGTTGGTATAGGCGATGCTGTTAAAGCTATCACAACACCGGTTATTGAAGTACATATTTCAAATACATTTGCTCGAGAAACTTTCCGTCACCAATCTTTTATCTCTCCCAACGCTAAAGGAATTATTATAGGTTTCGGATTGAAAAGTTACGAATTGGCTTTGCAATCATTTTTATAAACACTATTTAATCCATTTATGTTAAAAAAACTACTCTACGCCTTTACATTGCTACTTACTATCGTTACTAACGCTCAAGTCAAAGGTAAAGTCACCGATGAAAAAGGAGTTCCGCTACCTTTTGTGAATATCTTCGAAGAAAACACTTATAACGGAACCACTACCAATGAGCAAGGAAAATTTGAACTAAACCTCAAAATCCCGGGAAATCACACCATTATTTTTCAGTATTTAGGTTACAAAACCGCCAAACAAGTGGTTACGATAGATAAAACCCCTGTAACCATTGAGGTTGTTTTGGTGGAAGAAAACATCATCTTAAATGAAGTAGTCATCAATCCTAAAGACAATCCGGCCAACGAGATTATCCGCAAAGCCATTCAAAACAAAAAAGAAAACGCTGCCAAAACCGCCAAATACAAAGCCGATTTTTATTCGAGAGGTATCTTCAGAATTAAAGATGCTCCGAAAACTATCTTGGGACAAAAGTTTGATTTCTTTGATGAAGTTTTAGATTCTACCCGAAGTGGTATTCTGTATTTGTCTGAAACCGTTTCGAGGATTACCTTCCAAAAACCGGATAAAATGAAAGAGGTTATTGTGGCTTCCAAAGTGAGCGGCAATGACAACGGATTTAGTTTTAACAATGCGGCTTCGGTGAATTTTGATTTTTATGAAAATTATTTGCCTTTCGAAATCAATGTGGTTTCGCCTATTGCCGACAATGCATTCAATTATTACAAATACCAATTTGAAGGTTCTTTTTTTACAGAAAACCGCAAACAAATCAATAAAATCAAAGTCATTCCGCGTCGCAATACCGAACCGGTTATGGAAGGCTACATTTATATTGTTGACGATTCCTATGCCGTTTATGCCGTGGATTTATCCATCAAAGGAAACCAAATGCAAACGCCGGCTTTAGACCAATTAACTTTAAAACAAAGTTTCAGCTACAATACCAACAGTAAAATTTGGGTCAAAAATACCCAGACCATCGACTTTGTCGCAGGCATGCTCAGCATCAAACTCAACGGAAGGTTTACCTATGTATATTCGAATTTTGAATTTGAACCCGAAATTACCAAACGCACCTTCACCAATCAGGTGTTGGCTTTTGAAGAAAATGCCAATAAAAAAGAGGATGCGTTTTGGAATACCATTCGTCCGGTGCCACTGACCGAAGAAGAAACCACCGATTATTTGAAAAAAGACGTTTTGCAAACCAAAAAGAAATCGCAAACCTATTTGGATTCCATTGACAACAAGCGAAACAAATTTCGCCCAATGGATATTTTAAACGGTTACAGCTATCGCAATTCGTTTAAGAAATGGTCTATTGATTATGACGGACCGTTACTGTCGACTTCTTTTAATACGGTACAAGGTTGGCGAATGAATGCCGGATTATCGTATACCAAACGCAACGAAGAAAAAAGAACTTTCACCCGAATCGGCTCCCGATTTGACTATGGTTTTTCGGAAGAAAAAATCAGAGCAACGGTTAGTTTTGCCCATAAATTCAACAACCTCAACAATAGTTTCTTGTCCATTAACGCCGGAAGTTCGGTAAGCCAATTCAACAGTGCTAATCCAATTTCCAATATGGTCAATACGGTGAGTACTTTGTTTTTCAAGAACAATTTCATGAAGTTGTATGAGAAGAATTTTGCCTCCGTTTTTTTTGGCAGAGAAGTCGTAAATGGTTTTTACATGAATGCCAACGTAGAATATGCCGAAAGAAAACCGCTTTACAACACTACTGATTACACGGTCATCAAAAACGACGATTTATATTCTTCTAACAATCCGCTGAATGCTTTGGATGAAAGTTCGGCAGCCATCACAAAACACAATTTGGTTAAGGCCAATGTATTGATGCGTTTTAACTTCGGTCAAAAATATTGGTCAAGACCCGATGGAAAATTCAATATACCGAATGATGATTATCCGGCGCTTTCGTTGGGTTACGAAAAAGGATTAGCGGCTTCCGATAAAAATTATGAATACGATTTGATTATGGGAAGAGTGACTTATGATGTTACTTTGGGCAACAAAGGTTTTATGCAAATGAATTTCAAAGCCGGTAAATTCTTTAATGCCGACGGTATTTCGTTTGTGGATTATAAACATTTTAACGGAAACCAAACACATATAGGACAAACCGACAGTTATACTAATGTCTTTAACTTATTGCCGTACTATGCTGCCAGTACCAATGACAGCTATTTTGAAACCCATATCGAACACAATGACAAAGGGTATTTTATGAATAAATTGCCGTTGTTAAAACATTTACAATCGCAATTGGTTTTAGGCTTCCACAACTTGTCTGTTCCCGACAGAAAACCTTACCAAGAGTTTTCGATTGGATTGGATAATTTAGGCTTTGGAAAATTTAAGTTCTTGAGAGTTGATTACGTTCGTTCATACCAAAACGGTTTTCAAGGCGATGGTGTAATTTTCGGACTTAAATTTTTGAATGTATTCGAATAAACTATTTCAAAAAAACATCATACCCAAAACGCAACAGCGTTAGGATTACTACAAAAAGGAAAAACTTTCTAATGAAGGCATTTCCTTTTTTTATGGCCAATTTGGCGCCAATCCAACCGCCAAGTGCATTGCAAAAAGCCATCGGAATCGCAAAAGCCCAAATGATTTTACCTTTCATCACAAACAAGCAAATCGAACCGAAGTTGGTGGCCAGATTTACCATTTTAGCATTCGCAGAAGCATGAAGAAAATCAAACCCTAAAACCGAAACAAACCCTAAGACCAAAAAACTACCCGTTCCCGGACCGATAAATCCATCGTAAAAACCAACCAATACGCTGATGATAACTGCATAAAGTATTTGTTGTCGGTTCGAATGACTTTTGTCTTGGTGTTGCCCAAAGTTTTTCTTTTTAAAAGTATAAACCGCCAAACCAATCAGTATGAAAAACAACAGCGGTTTCATAAAATCATTGCTCACCACGTTCAGCAAAGCCGAACCGCAAAAAGCCGAACCAAAAGCCAAAATCGCCATTAGGGAAAGTAACTTCCAATTGAGCTGAACCTTTTTCAAATACTGAAAAGCCGCAAAACTGGTACCGCTGAAAGCCGGAATTTTAAGTGAGCCAATAATACTGGCCACCGACAAATTGGGCATCAAAATCATGGCCACCGGAGTTTGAATCAAACCGCCGCCGCCTACAATAGCGTCAACGAATCCGGCGAAGAAAGAAGCGATACAAAGTAAAACAATGATGTAGGTTTCCATAGGCTTAAAATGAAAAGAGGCACAATAATGCACCTCTATTTTCTATATTCTTTTCTCTATATTTTAAAATTAGACACGAACAATATTAGCGCCTAAAGCTCGAAGTCTTTCATCTATTCTTTCGTAACCTCGGTCGATTTGCTCGATGTTTTGAATGGTTGACGTTCCTTTAGCAGAAAGCGCTGCAATCAACAACGAAATTCCCGCACGAATATCCGGCGAAGACATTACTGTAGCTTTTAATTGCGATTGGAAATTATGTCCCATTACCACCGCTCGGTGCGGATCACACAACATGATTTTGGCTCCCATATCGATTAACTTATCGACAAAGAACAAACGGCTTTCAAACATTTTTTGGTGAATCAACACATCGCCATTGGCTTGTGTGGCAACCACCAAAACAATACTCAACAAATCCGGAGTAAAGCCCGGCCAAGGTGCATCGGCTATGGTTAAAATCGAACCGTCGATATCGGTTTTCACCGTATATCCTTTGGTATGAGCCGGAATATAAATATCGTCACCTTTGCGTTCTAAAGTAATCCCCAATTTTCTGAAGACACTCGGAATTACACCTAAGTTTTCCCAACTCACATTTTTAATAGTAATCTCACTGCGCGTCATGGCTGCCAATCCAATCCAAGAACCGATTTCAATCATATCCGGTAAGATTCGATGTTCGCATCCGCCTAATTTTTCAACGCCTTCAATGGTCAATAAGTTTGAACCCACTCCGGTGATTTTGGCACCCATGGAATTTAACATTTTACACAATTGTTGCAAGTAAGGTTCGCAAGCCGCGTTGTATATTGTGGTGGTTCCTTCGGCTAAAACAGCAGCCATTACGATATTGGCCGTTCCGGTAACCGAAGCTTCATCAAGCAACATATAAGTGCCTTTTAAACGGGTTTTGGTTTCTACGCCGTAAAAGTGATCTTCTCTTTCGTAACGGAATTTAGCTCCCAAATTAATAAACCCTTCAAAGTGGGTATCCAATCTTCTTCTGCCTATTTTATCACCACCCGGTTTCGGTATGTATCCGCAACCAAAACGGGCTAAAAGTGGCCCGACTATCATGATCGAACCTCTTAAACTACCGCCTTCTTTTTTAAAGGCTTCGGTTTTTAAATAATCTACATTAACTTCATCGGCTTGGAAAGTGTAATCACCCGGACCGTTTTTTTGGATTTTGACCCCCAAATTCCCCAACAAAACAATCAGTTTGTTTACGTCGATAATGTCGGGAATGTTGGTAACTCTTACCTTTTCCGAGGTTAATAATGCCGGACATAAAACTTGTAACGCTTCATTCTTGGCTCCTTGTGGTTGTACTTCTCCTTTTAATTGGATGCCGCCTTCTATTTTAAAAGTTCCCATATTTTTTTGTTGTCGGTTGTCGGTTGTTGGTTGTCGGTTGATCGGTGTAACAGACAACTGATAACAGACAACTATTTCTGATTATTGTTATTATTTTTCTGGAAAGGTTTCTTCCCGTTTTTGTTGCTCTTGATTTTGTTGTTTTGTTGCGGTTGGTTTTTGTTGGACATCTTTTTGTTGGTACGCATCAAATCGTTGGTTTTCAACAATTCTTCGGTACTTTGCAACAAGTTCAGTCTTCCTTCTGACAACTCATACAAATGCTCAAAAATTACGGTATCGGTCACCGTGTCTTTGTTCCAACTCAAATAGGATTTCTTCATGTGATTGGCAATCACTTTGACCAAAGCATTCTTCATCTCGCCTTCTTCCCAACTGTTGGCTACATCAATCATGTATTTGATATTGTTGCCGTAAAAACGGTATTTCGGATTTTTTTGCGGGTAAGGCAAACGCTCCGGCTTCAGGTTAATCACATCGCGCGTCGGAATGGGATAAGGCGAATCCACATCCAATCTAAAATCGGACATGATAAAAATCTGATCCCATAATTTGTGCTGAAAATCGGGCACATCACGCAAATGCGGATTCAAACTGCCCATCACCTGAATGATGTATTTGGCCGCTTTGTTTCGCTCTTCTCTATCGGCGATTAAAGTAGCTTGGTCAATCAATTTCTGCAAATGACGCCCGTATTCCGGAATAATCAAATGCGGTCTTTCGGCATTGTATTCCAAATGGTAGACCACATCATTAGCATTCTCTTTTATATATTTTTCGGCCATTATAATGAAATTATTCCTTCTATATTTGAAACTTCGATGTATTTCTCCACTACACTTTCCGGGCTTTCCATCATCACATTTACCGAAAGACTCGTGTATTTCCCGGTTTTGGATTGGGTGGTTTGTATCACGGCACCCAAATTGTCAAAAGCATTCTCTACTTCTTCAATCTTCTTGGGGTCAGTGGGCACGATAAATTTATACAAATATTCTGTAGGCCAGGTTGAAGTATTGTTCAGCTCTTCGCGTAATCGGGTATAAAATTCTTGGGTTTTCTTGTCCATTCATCAAAAAATAAAAGCAAATATACAGTATTGATTTCAGATTCGGAGAAGAATTCCTTGGGTTTGTTTTATTTTTTTGAACGAAAGGTTCGGGTCGTTTCAGCAAGCCTTATTCCCGCTTTCCGTCTCGTTGGAAACGAAACTCCAATCGGGGTTATGAGAGAAACTATTCGCTCTTTTGGCCACGACCGAAATAAAAACTTCAAACACTTTTATTTTTCTGATTTGTTTCAATAAATTTGCCCCTTATTTCCAAAAATTTTGAAAAAGGAACTCATTGTCATAACCGGCGGTCCCGGCACCGGAAAAACCACCATTATCGATTCTTTAATCGAACAAGGTTATGCGTGTTTTCCCGAAATTTCAAGACAAGTAACCCTGGAAGCCAAAAAACAAGGCATCGAACAATTGTTTCTCGAAAAACCTTTGCTCTTTAGCGAATTATTACTCGAAGGGAGAAGAAAACAACACCAACAAGCTATTGAAGATGTAGCCGAATTGGTTTTCCTCGACCGCGGTATTCCCGATATTTTAGCCTATATGCATTACATCGGCGACAGTTATCCGGCGTTTTTTGATCATGCTTGCAGAGAGCATCAATATTCCAAAATTTTTGTTCTTCCGCCATGGGAAGAAATTTACGAAAGTGACGAAGCCCGTTACGAAAACTTTGAACAAGCCAAACTCATCTTTGACCATCTTTTAGAAACCTACCAAAAATACGGTTACGAACTCATTGAAGTGCCGCGCGGTACAGTGGAAGAGCGTATTCAGTTTATCTTGAGTCAGCTTGCTTAATACACTTTTGTTGTAATTACAACTCAATCTTATTTTATACCTTTATACCATAAACTGAGTTAACTCATAACTCATAACTCATAACTCACAACTTGGATAGACCACTCGAAATCCTAACTAAATACTGGAAACACGACGCTTTTCGCGAACCGCAAGAAGCCATTATTGCTTCGGTATTAGAAGGTAAAGACACTTTTGCCTTGATGCCGACCGGTGGTGGAAAATCGATTTGTTTCCAAGTTCCGGGTATGATGATGGAAGGCATTTGTTTGGTGATTTCTCCACTCATTGCCTTGATGAAAGACCAAGTCCAAAATTTACAAAACAAAGGCATTAAAGCCATTGCCTTAACCGGTGGAATTCGCCAAGAGGAAATTATCGATTTGCTCGATAATTGTCAGTTTGGAAATTACAAATTCCTCTATCTTTCTCCCGAACGCTTGCAAAACGACTGGATTTTGGAACGCATAAAAAATCTCTCGATAAATCTTATCGCTATTGATGAAGCGCATTGTGTTTCGCAATGGGGACATGATTTCCGTCCGGCCTATTTGAAGATTGTACAGCTAAAAGAGTTCTTCCCTAAAGTGCCTTTTTTGGCTTTAACGGCCTCGGCTACTCCACGAGTTAAAGATGATATTATTACCCAATTACAACTCAAAAACCCGCAAATTTTCACCAAATCATTTTACAGAGAAAACATTGCCTATATGGTTTTTGAAACCGAAGACAAATTGCATTTGCTGCAACAAATTTTGTATAAAAATCCGCAACCGTCTATAGTTTATGTTACCAATAGAAAGTCGTGTTTAGAAACGGCCAAACAATTAGAGAGTCTAGGATTTACAGCTACTTTTTACCACGGTGGTTTATCGGCTAAAGATAAGGAAAAGAACATGCAACTTTGGATGGAAGAAAAAGTCCAAGTCATAGTAGCCACGAATGCTTTCGGAATGGGTATTGACAAATCGAATGTCAAAACCATTATTCATTTGCATTGGCCTCAAAACTTAGAAAATTATTACCAAGAAGCCGGTCGTGCCGGAAGAAACGGTGACAAAGCCTTTGCCATTTTACTCAACAATCCTACGGATATTCTTCATGCCGAAGCGCAATTTCTTGGTGTTTTACCGGATAAAGCTTTTTTGAATTTGGTCTTTTCAAAATTGTGCAACTATTTCCAAATTGCCTATGGCGAAGGAATTGACGAACAGTTTAGTTTTAACTTGAATCACTTTTGCACCAAATACAATTTTCCAACCTTAAAAACCTACAACGCTTTACAGTTCCTTGACCGACAAGGCATCATTACTTTGTCTCAGGAATTCTCTGAGAAAATCACTTTGCAATTTGTTATTCCGTCTAAAGAAGTCATTCGGTATATGAGTTTGCATTCGAATGATGAAGAAATTATCTTGACCATCTTGCGGACTTATCCCGGCGTTTACGATATGCAAACTGCTTTTAATCTATCATTGATTGCCAAAAAAGCCAATCACACGGAAACTGAAGTCCTTTCACTTTTGCAAAAATTAAAAGAAAAAAACATCATTGAAATGACCGCCAAAAACAATGATGCCACCATTACTTTTAATGAAGTAAGAGAAGATGAACGCACCATCAATAGGGTTTCAAAATATTTGGAAGCCCAAAACAAGTTAAAAACTGAGCAACTTAAAGCGGTTTTACACTATTGTCAAGACCAAAACACCTGTAAGAGTAAAGTATTGATGCAGTATTTCGGCGAAAGCCCAAAAGAAGATTGCGGTATTTGCTCCTATTGTATGGCCAAAAATAAAAAGAGGCAAAATCCCGAAACAGTATCGGAAAAGATTTTAACCTTATTAAAAATGCAGGATTTCAATTCGAGAGATATTCAAAAGTTGACCAAACTTCCGAAAGACGATATTATCTTTGCCTTGCAAAAGTTGTTGGAAGAAGAAACCATCAGCATCAAATCGAATAATTTATACTCCTTAAAATAAGCATGGAAAAATTACGCATCGTTTTTATGGGAACACCCGAGTTTGCCGTTGGCATTTTGGACACCATAATCAAAAATAATTATGAAGTGGTTGGTGTTATCACCGCAGTAGACAAACCGGCCGGTCGTGGCCAAAAGATTAAATATTCGGCAGTAAAGGAATATGCTTTGGAACACAACTTAAGACTATTACAACCATCCAATTTAAAAGACGAAACCTTTTTGGAGGAATTGCAAAGTTTAAAGGCCAACTTACAAGTCGTAGTGGCTTTCAGAATGTTGCCCGAAGTGGTTTGGCGTATGCCGAAATTAGGCACATTCAATCTTCATGCTTCGTTGTTGCCTAATTATCGCGGCGCAGCACCAATCAATTGGGCTATTATTAATGGAGAAACCAAAACCGGGGTGACTACTTTCTTTATTGATGATAAGATTGATACCGGCGCGATGATCTTGAGTAGAGAAACAACAATCAGTGCTGATGAAAATGCCGGCGAGTTGCACGACAGATTAATGGTATTAGGAAGCGAAGCAGTGAAAGCGACTTTGGCTTTAATTGAAAACGTAGCAGTTGTCACTACAATACAAGTTGACCATTCAGAAATTAAAACGGCTTACAAACTTAATCGCGATAACTGTAAAGTTGACTGGACAAAATCGGCTTCGGAGATTCACAATTTAATTCGAGGATTATCTCCTTATCCGGCCGCATGGTGTTATTTTAAAGACAAAGGCGAAGAATGGAATGTAAAATTATATGAAGCCAAAGTGATTTCAGAAGCACATTCTTTTAATATCGGTCAAATCATCACCAGCAAAAAAGAAATCAAAGTAGCGGTGAAAGACGGATTTATCCAAATCTTGAGTTTACAACTTCCCGGAAAGAAAAAAATGCTGGCTCATGAGTTGTTAAACGGCGTATCATTTTCGGAAAGAGCGCAAGCAGAATAAGGTCTCGAGCGGTTTTTAGTTAAAAAAATCGACGAAAAACAAGGGTTTATCAACAAAAGTTTCAAGTTATCAACAAAACCTTGAAAAAAACGCCAAAACGCTTGTGTGGTAAGGAATTCCTATTAAATTTGTTATCATTAACAAAATGTTTAACCAACAATTAATAACTAACATTATGAACAAATCAGAATTAATCGATGCAATTGCAGCTGACGCTGGAATCACAAAAGCTGCTGCAAAATTAGCTTTAGAATCATTTTTAGGAAATGTAGGTGGTACTTTGAAAAAAGGTGGAAGAGTATCTTTAGTAGGTTTCGGTTCTTGGTCAGTATCTAAAAGAGCTGCAAGAGACGGAAGAAATCCTCAAACAGGAAAAACTATCAAAATCGCTGCTAAAAATGTAGTTAAATTCAAAGCTGGTGCTGAATTAGACGGAGCAGTAAACTAATACATTAGTTCTTCTGATATACAAAAACCATCTCGGTCAAACGAGATGGTTTTTTTGTTTTTACCAAAATCATTTGGATTTTTAATTTTTTTTTACCAACTTTAGTAAAAATTTAGGCACAAATGATCTCAGAAAAATTACAAAAAGGTCAATTATTAATTGCTGAACCTTCGATTATCGGGGATTTGTCATTTAATCGATCTGTAATTTTATTGGCCGACCATAATGAGGAAGGTTCGGTAGGGTTTATTTTGAATAAGCCTCTAAAATATACCATTAATGATTTACTACCGGAAATTGATGCCAAATTTAAAATCTACAATGGCGGTCCGGTTGAACAAGACAATTTGTATTTTATTCACAATGTTCCAAAGCTGATTCCCAATAGTATTGAGATTTCCAATGGTATTTTTTGGGGTGGCGATTTTGAATTGACAAAGGATTTAATCAACAAAGGGTTGATAAAAAAGAAAAACATTCGGTTCTTTTTGGGCTACACCGGTTGGGATTCAGAGCAATTGGAGAACGAAATGCAATCTAACTCATGGATACTGACTAAAAATATCTATGAAAACAGAATCTTGGGCAAAGCTTCAGTTCACTTTTGGAAAGAAAGAATCATCGAATTAGGCGGTGAATACCTTATTTGGTCAAATGCACCCGAAAATCCTATCTTGAATTAAACTTTTATCGATTGATTTAGTTTACTTAACAATTCCTTAGACAATTTTGTGTCAAATTCCTTTTTACGGTATTTTGTAATTGGTTGGATACCTACAATCACGTTGGTTATAAATAATTCATCGGCTTTTTGTAGATCAAAAGGAGAAATTTCATTTTCAACCGCCTCAACATCGCCCAATTCTTTTGCTAATTTCAATATTTGCTTTCTCATGATTCCGTTTAAACATCCTTCTGCAATTGGCGGTGTAATCAATTGGTTGTTCAGTAGCATAAACAGATTCCCATTGGTAGCTTCCACAACATTTTTATCTTCGTTGATCAGCAGACATGAATCCAGTTGGTTTTCTTGAGCAAAAATACTGGCGGTAATTTGGATGATTTTATTGTTGGTTTTGATTGTAGAAAGCAATTGTTTCTTGACTACAAAGTCTTTATACAAATCGACCTCAAAAGATTTATCGGTTATAGTATACAATTCATTCGACAACCCATTGGCTTGAATTACAAAGGAAACCGAATTATCGGAAGGAGTATAAAAACCACCTTCGTTTCTAAAAACCGTCAATCTTACTCGAGCGGAATTTTGAATTTTTTGTTGGTTTACCAAGGTTAAAATTTGATTTTCGAGGTATTCGAAAGTAAAAGACATTGGGATTTTCATTCTGATAATCCGCATGGAAGATAACAATCTGAAGTAATGATCCTCAAAAAAAAGGATACGATTGTTGACCACTTTTAGGGTTTCAAACACGCCGTCACCATACAGAAAAGAGCGATTTGAAACCGATAGTTGCAATTCAGAATTCAGAATTTCACCATTAAAATTTATCATAAAAAAAACCGCCTTATTTTTAGAATAAGACGGGGCAAATATAACTTTAAAATAGGATTTATATAGAGCCTATAACATGTTTTAAATCGGAAATTTGATTTTCCCATAAAAGTTTTGACTCTTCTAATTCGTCCTCAATGGCGTAATCAACAACCATTAAAGAAACATCTTTGGTGATTTCATCTTCCAGAATTCTCAACTCAAAGTAATACTCGGTATCTTTCTTATTATCATCAACCCATTTAAATTTTACTTTTTCTCCTGTTTTTTTGGAGGCTAATCGGGCGTTTTCTTCAACATCATCCCAAATAAAAGTGAAAAATTCACCTCTGGAATTTACATTATCCGCGAACCATTCTTGTAAACCTGAAGGAGTTGAAATGTATTGATATAACAATTGAGGTGATGAATTCAAAGGAAACTCAAGCTCATAACGAATTTTACTATCCATGATTAGAACAAATTTTTGGGAAATATATAGAATATAAAATCAAAAAAAAAACGTTTTTTAAAAATAAAAAAAATAACCGTTATATGTTTGCAGCCAATAATTTTAATTTTATATTTGCACCCGCATTCAGGGAATGCTTACTCATGGCGAGGTAGCTCAGTCGGTTAGAGCGCAGGATTCATAACCCTGAGGTCGAGAGTTCAAATCTCTCTCTCGCTACAAAAAAAGGCTTGGAAATTTCCAAGCCTTTTTTTATTTACACTACATCCTCTTTAGCCATTATTTTTTCACCAACCTTTCTAGAAATTAAATCGAGAAGACTAAAGCAATATAATCTTATTGTAAGTATTTTACCTTTTATAATTGATTTTTTATGCATTTCATCGATTATTTAATGCTTTTTATCGATTTATGTAAACTCTTTTATAGTTTTGGAATGTCAAATAAAACTATGGAGCATTAGCTTCATAATAAATAATTAATCATTAACTAAACCCCAAGAGTTATGAAAAACACATTACTTAACCTACAGAAAAATTATTTCCTTGCAATTGCGTTATTGATAACGTCAATTTCATTTGGTCAGGATTACTATGATTCTAATGGAAATATTATTTGGAACGCAACAGCAAACAGCGGTTACAATAACAACGTCGATTTAATCGGTCGAGATGACAACCTGAGTTTTAATAAAAAGCAAAACACAGGCGTGAGCCCAACTCCATTTGTTACTATAGGCTTAGGCAACATAGCAATTTCAAATGCGGCTAACCCTAATACATTCAGTGCAGACAGAAACTATCTTGTTTGGGGTGATAATGGCAGTGACATGAATGATTCATTTAGTGATGTCACATTGAGTTTTGGTGGTACATCAGGCGTTTCAACTTCAGTTGATCTTCCAAACAGAAGATGGAAAATTGTGGAATCAGGTGGTGATGTCGGCAAGATAAAAGTATCTATTCCTTCGTCAGGAATGTTAGGAATGCCCACTTTAGCCGGAAACGACTCCTATGTAATGATTGTGGCAAGTGATGCCTCTTTTACTACAGATGTAGAAACAGTATTTTTAACCATCAGTGGTTTAAATCAAGTGGCCGACTTTGACTTTGACGGAACTAAGTATTTTACTTTTGGTGTAGCTCAACAAACTAGTTTTTCAAGACATGCCTCATTTGATGGTGTTGATGAATTAATAAAATTTGAAGCTGTAAATAACTTAACCAGCAGTTTTACCATGATGTTTTGGGTAAGACCTACAGGGCAAAATGCCTTATCTACGGATAGAACAATCGTTTCAAAATATGATGGCTCAACAGGATATAGAGTATACTTGTCTACAGACAACAAAATCAACGTTTCTTGGACAGGCGGAACAACATTAACTTCATCGACTGTTTTACCTAATTCAATTTGGCACAACATTGCCATAGTTTTTTCAAATAATTCAACAAAATTATATATTGATGGTCTTTTAGATTCAACTGTTGCTTCTGTAGCTCCTACTTCAAACACAAACAATTTTTCAATTGGTGCCGAATACAGAAACAAATCAGACATCAGAAATTACTTTGCCGGAGATATTGACGAATTCAGATTATGGGATAGAAGTGTAAGTATTGCCAATATTAAATTCATGATGAACCAAGAAATACTTCAAAGCGGTGTTGGTATTAAAGGAGCAATCATTCCTGAAACCATAACAAGAAATGATATCAGAACTTTAAAATGGGCAAATCTTGTGGCTTATTACTCGATGAATTCTTTCATTGGAACTCATGTTGATGATGACTCAGCCAAAAACAACAGAGGTAATTTATTCAATCTAAACAAAGTTACCGTAGCCAATCAAACCGCTCCAATGCCTTATGAGACAGCTCTTGAAGGGCAATGGTCAAATTCTAACACTTGGGCCAACGGCGCTATCCAAAGCCCTCCAAACAGTGTTTCAATAATTAATAACACAACGCCGATCAATTGGAATATTGTTCGAACCAGTCATAATGTATTCACAACAACAAACAAAGTCTTACTTGGTTTGTTAGTATCGAACAATACCTTGACTGCAAACAACAATATCAAGGTTGAAGTTTCTCACTACTTGAAATTAGAAGGAAAAATTGATCTGGAAGGAAAATCTCAATTACTACAACCCAATAATAGTGATCTAGATGTGACTAGTTCAGGTTCAATTGAACGTGACCAACAAGGTCAATCCAATATTTATAATTACAATTATTGGTCATCACCGGTAAGCTCTATCAATAACACTACCATCAATCATGGCTTTACTGTGGCTGATGTTATGAAAGACGGAACTACTTCAATTCCGCAAAATATAGTTTGGTCGGCCGGAATTGATGGTTCGCCTACCAGCCCTATAACATTAGCTAGCTATTGGATTTTTAATTTTCAAGAATTAAACAACGGATTTGCCAACTGGGGAGCTATAGGACAAAACGGAAATTTACTTCCTGGTCAAGGTTACACTTTGAAAGGTTCGGGGACTTTAGCTGCTAAACAAAACTATACTTTTGTTGGAAAACCAAATAATGGTACTATAACTTCAACTGTATCCTCAGGAAACTTAAATCTATGTGGA
The DNA here is from genome assembly GCF_030643905.1 of Flavobacterium sp. IMCC34852. Taxonomy (NCBI): domain Bacteria; kingdom Pseudomonadati; phylum Bacteroidota; class Flavobacteriia; order Flavobacteriales; family Flavobacteriaceae; genus Flavobacterium; species Flavobacterium rivulicola. The sequence goes on from NZ_CP121446.1 coordinate 3,052,880, forward strand.
AATCCATATCCATCTGCTATTGATGCCAATAAGTTCATTGATGATAATGCATCAAGTATAACAGGGACTCTATATTTCTGGGAGCATTACAACACTAATACTTCTCACAATACAATTCAATATCAAGGAGGTTATGCTACTTATACCAAAACCGGAGGAACAGCACCGGTAGCACCTTCTGGAGTAAGCGGTATGGGAACTAGTGCAAAAAAACCTAAGAGATACATTCCTGTGGGACAAGGATTCTTTGTAGCAGGTTCAGCAACAGGCGGAACCATTACATACAAAAATTCTCAAAGAGCATTTGTTAAAGAAGATCAATCAACATCATATACATTGTTTAGAACTAATAATTCAATAACTGAAAATTCAGAAGATGAAAGTGGATTAGATGTTGAAGAAGAATTTACTAAATTGAGTTTAGGATTTGATTCTGCTAATAATTACCACAGACAAATATTACTTGGTTTCATGAATCAATATGCAACCTCAGGACTTGACAATGGTTATGATGGATTAAGTATTGAGTCATTAACAAATGATATGTATTTTATCAATGAGGGAACAAGATTAAATATTCAAGGAGATGGATATTTCAATATAAACAATATTTATCCGCTTGGCGTGAAAAATGCTGTTGCCGGAACTGTAAAATTCAGTGTTGATAACAAAGAATTTATGGATGAAAATCAAGATATCTTTATTTATGATAGCTTAACAGATCAATATCACAACATCAAATCAGAAAGTTTTGAAATTGATTTACCAGCCGGAACAAACGATACCAGATTTTCTTTAAGATTTACAAACGCAAGTGCATTGGGAACTAACCAAAACCAATTACAAAACGGTATTACTGTAGTTCATTCTCAATCTGATGAAATGATTACAATTAAAAATGAATTGCAAGATGTCAATATAGATTCTGTAATCTTATTCAATTTAATGGGTCAAAAAGTTAATACTTGGACATTGGATAACCAAAATCAAAACAATATCCAACTTCCTGTTAATAACTTAAACAGTGGTGCATATATTGTTAAAGTAAACACTATCAAAGGTAGCACTAGTAAAAAGTTCATAATTAAATAATTTTAATATTTTTCAAAAAAGCTCCCTTTTCAAGGGAGCTTTTTTTTTGCTAAAATTTGAGTTTTTGAATCTAAATAAGATCTAAATTCATCCTGTCTTTCAGTTTTTTTTAAAAAACACTTAATAGCAATGTTAAACTTATAAATTACTTTTTTGTAAGTTTTTATTTCTTTATAACCTTAAATTATTGCATTTCATCGATTATTTAATGCATTTCATCGATTTATTTAAGATTAATTCTAAATTTGAATTGTCAAAATAAAGCAAGTAACATACTTTAAAAAATAAGTCATGGAAAAAGCACAAATTAAATTAGGAAGATTAATTATAACGATAATTACATTGTTTGTAATTAGCTTAGGTTATACCCAGACTCAAATATTCTATACTAATTCGGGAACCTTTACAGTTCCGGCCGGAGTTTCTTCTATTCAAGTAGAGGCCTATGGTGCCGGAGGCGGTGGTGGTTTCGGAGGAACTACAAATAAAGACGGCGGTGGCGGTGGCGGTGGCGGTGGATATTCAAAAAATACTTCCGTTGCAGTAACAGCAGGAACAACTTATTCAATTACTATTGGAACTAAGGGTTTTGGCGCAACTTCAAGTGCTTCTCCTAACGGAACTAATGGAGGAAATACCAGCGCTATTTTTGGTTCTACAACAGTTATCGCTTATGGAGGTATTGGTGGTTTTGGTTATTCAAACGGAGGTGCTGGAGGTACAGGTGGAACTGGTTCAACTTTTAATGGTGGTGCCGGTGGTGCCGGATTAAATGGCCTTGGGAGTGGCGGCGGCGGCGGCGCAGCAGGTACTTTAAGTGGTGGTGGAATTGGTTCAGTGCCTAATGGTGGTACAGCCGGTGGTGGATATGCCGGAGCTGGAGGAAACGGAACAACAGCTGCAAGTGGCGCGGGAGCTTCTTCACTAATCAACTTCGGTGGTGGTGGTGGTGGTGGTACTAAAAACGCAGCCGGAGGAAATGGTGCCAACGGATATTTTATAATTACCTATACTTGTCCTACTTATAACTTAACTTCGTCAACTACTTCTAATAGTCCATTATGTAATGGCTCATCAGCAACTATTAGTCTTTTCTCAAATTCATTAGCTACAGGTCCTTACACTGTAACCTACAATCTTAGTGGTGCAACAACAGCTACTGGAATTACTGCTACTATGAATTTCATTGCAGGAAACCCTGGAACTGGAACTTTTACAACTCCGGTATTAAATTTAGGAACTACTAATGTAACTGTAACAAATTTAACTTCTTCTTATTGCAGTAGCAACATTAGTAGTTTTAACACTACAAGTGTTATTGTCAATCAAGCTCCAACTGCTACTGCAGGAACATCAATTTCAGCATGTTCTACAAATTCATCTATAGCGATAACAACAGGGTCAAGTGCAACAAATTACACATCAATTTCTTGGACTTCAAACGGTACTGGTTCTTTTACTAATGCTAATTCACTGTCAACTTGTACCTATACCCCTAGCGCATCTGATATTACTGCAGGAAATGTTATATTAACACTTACTGCTTCAAACCCTGGTTGTTCTGATGCTACTTCAACTAAAACTTTGACTCTGGTAACAGATGCTACTGTAAATGCAGGGTCAGATTTGACTACGTGTGCCAGTAATGGTGCCGTAGAAATTACAACGGGTTCAAGTGCTTCAAATTATACTATGGTAACTTGGACAACAAACGGCAGTGGTACTTTTTCAAATGCCAATTCTTTAACTTCATGTACCTATACACCTAGTGCAGCTGATATTGCCAATGGAAATGTTACTTTGACATTAACTGCTACTGGAAATATGCCTTGTGGTAACACCTCATCTTCAAAAACTTTAACAATTAGTAGCCCAATGACGGTTTCAGCTGGTCAAGACACCAATGTATGTTCTTCAACAGGTGCAATCAATATTGTTGGTGACTCAACAGCTTCAAATTATACCTCTGTCGTTTGGAGTTCAAACGGAAGTGGAATCCTAACAGATGCAGACTCTATGAGTAACTGTACATATGAACCAAGTGCAGCTGATATTGCGGCTGGAAGTGTGACCTTAACGCTTACAGTTTCTAATGCTGGTTGTAACAGTGTTAGCTCAACAAAATTAGTAACTTTTGCAGAAGATGCAATTGCTTTTTCAGGAACCCCAATTAACGTATGTTATGACGTGGCTTCGAATCCTGTTAATGTCACTGCAGGTGCTTCAGCTTCAAACTATGATTCAATTGAATGGACATCAAACGGATCTGGTACTTTTACTGATGCCGATTCATTAACTTTAGCAACATATACCCCAAGCCCAGCAGATATTGCAATGGGAACAATTACAATTTCATTAACCGCCAATGGTAACTTTCCATGTAGCAGTGTAACTTCTAAAAAATCATTAAAATTTAGAAATCTTGCAACTGCAGTAGCCGGTAATGATATTATTGCCTGTTCCTCATCAACGGATATCGAAATTACTAATGGTGCTGACGCAACAAATCATACATCAGTTACATGGACATCTAACGGAACAGGGGCTTTTACTAATGCAAATTCATTAACAGATTGTACCTATACTCCTAGCCTTGCAGATATAACTGCTGGAAGCGTAATCATTACGCTTACTGCTTCAAATGGAGGTTGTACTGATGCTACTTCTTCTAAAACATTATCATTTGTTACAGCACCAACAGCAATTGCCGGTACAAATTTAACCATGTGTTCATCTGATAGTTATGTAAATATTACTGCAGGATCGAGTGCTACTGACTATACAGATTTATATTGGACATCAAGTGGAACAGGTTCATTCACCGATTCAAATTCACTTACTTTAGCTTCATATTTCCCTAGTGCTGATGATATAGCTGCTGGAAGTGTAACGTTAACTTTGACAGTTGTCGGTGACTCACTTTGCCAAGATGCAACTGCTACAAAAGTTCTTACCATAGAAAATGCTCCAATAATATCTGCCGGTTCAGATTTTACAAGCTGTTACACTTCCGGAGCTATCAATATTGGTACAGATGCAACTGCTACTAACCAAACTGATCTTATCTGGTCATCAAATGGAACAGGTATTTTAAACAATGCTAATTCCTTAACAACTTGTACTTATACCCCAAGTGAAGACGATTTAATAGCCGGTAGTGTCATTTTTACCTTAACAGCTTCAAATTCTGGCTGTGGAAATGTAATTTCTACTAAAACATTAATTATAGGTGAACAACCTACTGTAGTTGCAGGAACAGATATCAATACTTGTTCAGGTGACGGAGCTGTTAACATTACAAGCGGTTCAAATGCTACTAACTTTACCTCTCTTAATTGGACTTCAAGTGGAACGGGTACTTTTACTGATGCAAACTCATTAACAGCTTGTAACTATACGCCAAGTGCAGACGATATTACCGCAGGAAGTGTAACATTAACATTAACTGTAACAGGTAATACTCCTTGCGCTATTGTATCAGCTACTAAAACTTTAATAATTGGACAAAGTCCAACAGCCAATGCAGGTACTAATGCTTCAAAATGTTATGAAACAGGTAATATTAATATTGCCGCAGATGCTACTGCTACTAATTATGCAACAGTTGTTTGGACTACAAATGGAACAGGTTCTCTTTCAAATCCAAATTCATTAACAAATTGTACCTATTCACCAAGTACTGATGACTTAACTAACGGTACCATTTCTTTTACATTAACAGCTATAAATAGCGGTTGTGCAAATGCTACTTCTACAAAAGTTTTTACAATAAATGCAGCTCCAACAGTAAATTCTGGAGCAGTTATAAATACTTGTTCAACCAATGGAGCAGTTAACATTACTTCTGGTGCTTCAGCAACAAATTATGTTACGCTTATTTGGACCTCAAATGGTACAGGTACTTTCACAAATGAAACTTCATTAACTGACTGTACATATACTCCAAGTACTGATGATATTGCTGCCGGAAATGTTACTTTGACATTAACAGCGACAGGAAATGGATCTTGTTCTGATGTAATCTCAACAAAAAACCTAATTATAAATAATGGCCCCACAGCAATTGCAGGTGTTGATTTTTCAACTTGTTATTCAGGAGGCTCTTTCAATATAGCTTCTGATTCAAGTGCAACTAATTATACTACTGTTGCTTGGACAACTAATGGAACCGGTACACTAAACAATGCTAATTCATTGAACGCATGTACTTATACCCCAAGTGTTAACGATATAACTGCCGGAAGTATAACTGTTACGCTTACAACATCTAATGGTGCTTGTACAGATGCTAGTGCAACTAAAACAATAACAATTAACACTCCAGCAACAGTAACTGCCGGATCAGATATAGAAACTTGTTCAACTTCAGGAGCTGTAAACATAACTACAGATGCAACAGCCACCAATTATAGTAGTTTGGTTTGGTCTTCAAATGGAAATGGTACTTTTTCAAATGCTAATTCATTGACAGCTTGTACTTATACTCCTAGTGCTAATGATATTACTGCCGGTAGTGTAATTATAACACTTACAGCTTATGGAAATACTTCTTGTGCAACTGTAACAGACACAAAAGTACTTAACATCAATCAATCAATGACTGCAACAGCCGGTGCATCATTTACAACTTGTTCTTCTAATACAGACATCAATGTTACTTCAGGTTCAAGTGCAACTAATCAATCACTTATAACATGGTCGTCAAACGGAACCGGTACATTTACCAATCCTAATTCACTTACTGCTTGTACATATACACCAAGTATTGACGATATCAATGTTGGAAGTGTTGTAATTACTCTTACAGCTTCAAATGCTGGTTGTACATCAGTGACATCAAACAAAACTATAACCTTTACATTAGCGCCAATTGTAGATGCAGGATCAGACATTGCCACTTGTTCAACTTGTGGAACTGTAAACATTACTGCCAATTCATTTGCCTCAAATTATTTATCTCTTGTATGGACATCCAGTGGAACCGGAACATTTACCAATCCTAATTCACTTACTGCTTGTACATATACTCCAAGTGCTGCAGACATTACTACTAGTTTATCTCAAGGAGGTATCACCTTAACTTTAACGGCTACCGGAAGTGCCCCTTGTACAACAGTAGTTTCAACAAAAATGTTAGCAATTACCTCCCAAACCTTTACATCATCAGGTACTTTTACTGTTCCTGCCGGTGTGTATCAAGTAACTGTTGAAGCTTGGGGCGGTGGCGGAAAAGGCGGTGACGGATTAAATGTTGGTAAAGTTGGCGGTGGCGGTGGCGGTGGTGCTTATGCGGCAAAATCTGTTGCTGTAGTACCCGGAACTACTTATAATGTAAATGTAGGATTAGGATCAAATACGGCAGCAAACGGTGGCGACTCTTGGTTTATTGATGCTACAACTTTCTTGGCTAAAGGTGGTATAACTGCCCTTGACAATGCTGTTAACGGTGCCCCAGGAGGAAGTGCTTCAGCATGTATTGGAGATATTACTTCCAGAGGTGGAAATGGTGCTAACGGTGTTACCAACTCTTATGGTGGTGGTGGTGGTGCCGGTGCAGAAGCAGGAGAAAACATGGGCGTTGATGCCTCTACTAATTTAGGAGCTATCGCAACTTGTAACGGTGGAAATGGCGGAAATGGTTATACATCTTCAAATGGTAATGGTTCACCCGGAATAGCTCCAGGTGGCGGCGGTGGCGGCGGACGCAGAAATGGTAACAATGGAGTAAACCAAGGAACCGGTGGTAAAGGAGCTGATGGAAAAGTAATCATCAGATGGCCGGTAAACGCATTACCTTCAACATTAACCAATGGTCCAGGAGGAGTAACCTCTGATTTACAATTATGGTTGCGTTCCGATTTATTAAACGGTACAACTACCGTAGCAGATAATACTCCGGTTACTACATGGTATACTCAGGCAAAAGGAGCTAACGCTATCAAACCTGCTGCTGTTGGCGCACCTGTTTATCGCAATAATGCCACTCACAACATCAACTTTAATGCAGTTGTAGACTTTACAAATCCTTACAACAGTCCATCTCAAGTGTATACCGATTTAAATAGTTCAAGACAATATTTAAAAGGTACAAACGGATTCTATTCTGAAGATACTTTTGTAGTGGTTATCCCGGATGTTACCGTAACTTCTGCTCTAAACAGCATGGATATTTTTGGCGGAAAAAGTTCACCTTGTGCTCAAAATGTTAAGTCGGGAATATCTTTTGGTAACGTTGATACTCGTTTTACCAATGAAGTATTATCTTATACTTCAGGAACAACAACATCTTACGGAACAGCGCAAGTTAGCACAACTTCACAATACAACAGACCCGGAATCATTAACATCAGAAATAATTCAGGAAACACAGGAATGCAACTGTACTACAATGCTAATAACATTGCAACTACAGAAGTTAATCCAGCTAAACACAGAAACATTTACGACAGTCAATACTGGATTGGCAGAAGCGAAGCTTGGGACGGAAGTTTAGACGGTAAAATTGCTGAAATAATTACCTTCAGTTCCAGAAAAAATGATGCTAGCGAAAGAGCTAAGATTGAAAGTTATTTGGGTGTAAAATACGGTATAACTCTCGGAGTAAACGGTACTTCTCAAAACTATGTAGCTTCAGACGGAACTATAATTTGGGATGCTACAGCCAACAATGGTTACAATTATGACATCGCAGGAATCGGAAGAGATGATATTTCAAAATTGAATCAGAAACAATCTAAAAGTGTAAATACTAATGCTGTTTTAACTATTGGATTAGGAACAGTTGCTACAACAAATACAGCCAACACCAATACTTTTGACACCGATAAAAAATACTTATTATGGGGTGATAACGGCGGAAGCATGAATGACTCTGGAACCGATTTAACAATTACTTTCGGAGGTACTTCTAATGTGACTACCTTAACTGATATTCCAAATAAAAAATGGAAAATCGTAGAAACCGGAGGCGATGTGACCACAGCAAAAGTTTCGATTCCAACATCTGCTTTAGCCAATTTACCGGCCATATCAGCAAATGACGCCTATGTTATGATTGTGGCTTCAGATGCCTCTTTTACCACAAACGTAGAAACCATCTTTTTGGCTACTAACGGAACCAAACAAGAAACTGACTACGACTTTGACGGAACCAAATACTTTACTTTCGGAGTAGCTCATGAAAGCATCTATTCAAGACATGCTACTTTTGACGGAATTGATGACACTATGAAAATTGGTGCCGCCAATAATTTAACCAGCAATTTCACCATGATGACTTGGGTTAGACCAACCGGTGCCAATACAATGTCTACAGACAGAACAATCGTATCAAAATACAACGGTACTACCGGTTTCAGAGTTTACTTGTCTACGAATGATAGAGTAAATGTTAGTTGGGCAGGCGGAACAACATTAACCTCAGCTACCGCTTTACCTACTTCTGAATGGCACAACATTGCAGTAATTTATTCTAGCGGTTCAATTAAACTTTATATCGATGGGGTATTGGATAGTTCTATTGCTTCTGCAGCACCTGTAACCAACACTAATATATTCTCTATTGGTGCCGAATACAGATCTAAATCTGATACCAGAAATTTCTTCAAAGGAGATATCGATGAATTCAGACTTTGGAACAAAGCATTGAGCTTAACCGAATTGAAGTTTATCATGAACCAAGAAATACTTCAAAATGGTACGGTTACCAAAGGAGCTGTGATGCCTACAAGTATTACTAAGAACGATACGAGCAACTTAAACTGGAGTAATCTTACTGCTTATTATTCTATGAACTCATTTATTGGTACTTACATTAACGATGATTCTCAAAACAACAACAGAGGAAATGTATTCTCGCCTAATAAAACTACAATAACTGTACAATCAGCTCCACTTCCATACCAAAGTGCTGCTAATGGTTCATGGACAGATACAGCAACTTGGGATAACGGCACAATTCAACAATTGCCTAATAGTCTTTCAATTGTTAACAATACCACTCCTATTGATTGGAATATTGTTAAAACCGGCCACAATGTAGGTTCTACAGGAAACAAAACAGTTCTGGGATTGTTCGTAACCGCAAATACTTTAAGCGCAACAAACGATACAAAAATTGAAGTTTCTCACTATTTGAAATTAGACGGAAAAATTGATTTAGTGGGTAAATCTCAACTGGTACAAACTACCAATAGCGATTTAGAAGCAACTAGTACCGGTTCAATCGAAAGAGACCAACAAGGACAATCTAATACTTATAATTACAATTATTGGTCTTCTCCGGTGAGTACTATCAACAATACTACCATCAATCACGGTTATACTGTAGCCGATGTGATGAAAGACGGAACGAATGTAAATAATATTCAAAATTTAAATTGGTCAGCCGGTTTAGATGGTGCTGCCACCAGCCCTATCACTATCGCTAGCTATTGGATTTTTAAATTCCAAAACTACACTAATGATTATGCCAATTGGTCTGCTGTTGGTCCTAACGGGACATTGTTAGCCGGACAAGGATATACCATGAAAGGTTCAAATGCAGCTACTGCTAACCAAAACTATACTTTCGCCGGAAAACCAAATAACGGTTTGATTACTTCACCGGTTTCAGCCAACAACTTAAACCTTTGTGGTAATCCGTATGCTTCTGCTATTGACGCTAACCAATTTATTGATGACAATGCATCCAGCATAGTAGGTACTTTATACTTTTGGGAACATTACAACACTAATAATTCTCACGTTACTCAACAATACCAAGGTGGTTATGCTACCTATACTAAAGTTGGCGGAACAGCACCGGTTGCTCCAGCAGGCGTTAGCGGTTTGGGTTCGAGTAGTAAAACAGCCAAAAGATTCATTCCGGTTGGTCAAGGTTTCTTTGTAACCGGAACAGCAACAGGCGGAAACATTACTTTTAACAACAACCAAAGAATCTTTGTTAAAGAAGACAATACCAACTCTTATTCATTGTACAGAACTAATAGCGCGCCAACTGCCAATAACGACGCCAATTACAACAACAGCGAAGATAACTTTAGCGAAGAGCAATTCATGAAATTACGATTAGGATACCAATCTGCCGATAACTATCAAAGAGAAATTTTAATAGGTTTTATGAATGAAAATGCAACTGCAGGTTACGATAGCGGATATGATGCCTTAAGCATTGAAGACCTTACTAACGATATGTATTTCTTACAAGGAGAAACCAAATTAAATATCCAAGGAGAAGGTTATTTTAATGAAAACAACAACTATCCGCTAGGGGTTAAAAATGCTATTGATGGAATCGTAAAATTTGCAGTGAACAACAAAGAAAATTTTGAAGAAAGTCAAGATATCTTTATCTATGATACTGTAACCGATACTTATCACGATATCAAATCACAAGACTTCGAAATCAATTTGCCTGCCGGAATCTATGAGAACCGATTCTCTTTGAGATTCTTAAACCCTGCCGCTTTGGGAACTAATGAAAACGAATTACAGCATGGCATTGCCGTAACCCATTCTCAAGTAGATAATATGGTGAACATTAATAATGAATTACAAGAAGTTTCCATAAAATCTGTAGCATTATACAATTTACTCGGACAACAAGTGATTTCATGGAAGTTAGATTCCCAAAATCAAGCAGAAATGCATTTACCGGTTAGCGGTGTTACTACCGGCGGATACATTGTAAAAATCATCACCGACAAAGGTGATATCGCTAAGAAAATCCTAATTAACTAGTTTTTATATTTATTTTGACAAAAAAACGCTCCGCAAAAGCGGAGCGTTTTTCAACTAAAGCCTCAAACCTATGCTAATACTTTTAACGCTTAAGCTAATTTCTCTAAAATACCCAATAGATCAATTTCCGATTGTTCGCCGGATTTTAGGTTCTTCAAAATAAAAGAATCACCATTGATTTCTTTGACCACAAACGGAATGTTTCTTCGCTCGGCATGTTTAAATTGTTTGTCAATTTTAGCTGCATCAGGATACATTTCTGCCTTGATATTATTTTGACGTAAAATCGTAATGACCTTCATGGCCTGAAATGCTTGGCTTTCGCCAAAATTTAAAAACATCACTTTAGTCGAATTGGTAACGGTTGGTGGAAACAAGTTCAGTTCTTCGAGCACCAAATAGATTCGGTCTAAACCAAAAGAAATCCCAACACCACTCATGTTTTTCAATCCGAAGATACCGGTCAAATCATCATATCTTCCGCCGCCACCAATAGAACCCATGGCTACACCTTCGGGTGCCGCTACTTCAAAAATGGCTCCGGTATAATAATTCAATCCACGGGCTAAAGTCACATCTAAATCCAAATTGGCTTTTTGCAGACCCAATTGAGTTACGTTGTCACAAATAAAACGCAGCTCTTCTATTCCTTTTTTACCTTCTTCCGAGGTGGAAAGTAAACCTGAAAGTTTTTCCAATTTTTCCGAAATTGTTCCGGTGAAACTGAATAATGGCTGTACTTTTTGCAAAGCGCTTTCAGAAATGCCTTTTTCTATCATTTCTTTTTTGACGCCTTCCTCTCCTATTTTGTCGAGCTTGTCCAAAGCCACAGTAAAGTCAATCAATTTATCCGATGCGCCAATCACCTCAGCAATCCCGGAAAGTATTTTGCGGTTATTAATTTTGATGGTAACACCATGCAAGCCTAATTCAACAAAAACAGCATCATATAACTGTACCAACTCGACTTCCTGCCATAATGAAGCAGAACCAACCACATCGGCATCACATTGGTAAAACTCTCTGAATCTTCCTTTTTGTGGTCTATCAGCACGCCAAACCGGCTGAATTTGGTAGCGCTTAAACGGAAACTCTATTTCGCCTTGGTGTTGCACCACATAACGTGCAAAAGGAACGGTTAAGTCGTAGCGTAAGGCTTTCTCGGAAATTTTTCCGGTTAATTGTTTGTAGTTTATAGTTTGCAATTCTGTAGCAGGTACTTTATCCAAATAATCGCCAGAATTCAAGATTTTAAAAATCAAGCGGTCGCCTTCTTCCCCATATTTCCCCATCAAGGTTTCGGAATTTTCAAACGAAGGTGTTTCTATCGGTTGGTAACCAAAATGCTCAAAATGATGTCTCATCACCGAGATAATATAATTGCGTTTAGAAACCTCAGCCGGAGAAAAATCTCTGGTACCTTTGGGAATACTCGGTTTTTGTGCCATGTTAAAGAATTATGAATTATAAATTATGACTCGAGGCTGAAAGCCGAACAGAGCGAAGCTAATTATGAGTTAAAAAAAGGTTTGCCCACAATTCGCAATTGACTTTGCAAATATCTATTTTTTTATGGATTTAAAATAACTATCCTTGTAACAAAAGCTGTATTTTAGTGTCAAATTACCGTTATGATTGGATTATTAAGAGAAAATATAAAAATTGCATTGGGTTCTATTCGAACACAATTGCTCAGAACAGTATTAACGGTTATCATTATTGCCATAGGAATCACCGCTTTGGTTGGGATTCTTACCGTGGTAACTGCCATCGAATACAACCTGAATTCGAGTTTTGCCTCGATGGGTTCCAACACTTTCAATATCAATCAATACGAATTTAAAAACCGTCGCCGAGGTGGTGAAGCCGAAAAGGTCAATCCTATCATTACCTATACCGAAGCCAAAACTTTCAAAGAAAAATACCATTATCCTTTAACCCAAACCTCACTTTCCTTTACCGCTACTTCTGCGGCAGAAGTTAAATTTGAAAACCAAAAAACCGATCCCGAAATATCGGTTTTAGGGATAGATGAATTTTTTTTAAGCAATTCCGGTTTGGAAGTAACCCAAGGCAGAAGTTTCAACAGTTTTGATATTTCCAACAATGTTTACGCTTGTATTGTAGGTTCCGATTTTGTTTCAGAAGACGGTCTGCTCAAAGACGTGAATCCCATCGATAAAATCTTAACCATTCGCGGTGCTAAATTCAGAGTAATCGGCGTATTAAAAGAACAAGGTTCTACTTTTGGCAACAGCCAAGATTTAAGAGTAATGATTCCTATACAACTGGCACGTTCTATGTTTTCTTCTCCAAATGTAAATTATACCATGAGTATGATGGTGATGAAAAAAGAAATGCTAGACGAAGCTGTCGACAATGCTTTAATTACCATGCGAAAAGTGCGAAAACTCAATCCGGTAGAGGAAAATAATTTCGGAATTTCCAGAAGTGATGATTTGCTCAACAGAATTGCCGATTTAACCGGTTTCTTGAGTGTTTCTGCTTGGATTATAGGTATTATAACCATATTAGGTTCTTCTATCGCCTTAATGAATATCATGATTGTTTCGGTAACCGAAAGAACTCGTGAAATTGGTGTACGAAAATCATTGGGCGCCAAAAAAAGCACTATTGCCATTCAGTTTTTTGTAGAAACGCTAACCATCGGACAAATTGGCGGCATTTTTGGAATCATCTTCGGAATCCTGGTAGGGTTTTTAATTTGCCTTAGTGCCGATTGGGATTTTGTGATTCCGTGGGGCGCAATGCTTGCTGCGTTTGCCACAAGTTTTGTGGTAGCTTTAGTCTCCGGTCTGTATCCTGCCATCAAAGCTTCTCGATTGGATCCAATTGAAGCACTGCGTTATGAGTAAGAAGTGTTTAGTTTTATAGTGATGTCGAAATTATTCGGTCGTTACCATAGATGTCTTTTATCAATCTAACATTTTTGAACCCAAAACTATCAATCAATGCCACGGTTTCTTTGCCTAAATATTGATTGATTTCGAAGTACAGTTTTCCATTCGGATTTAGATTTTTCTTTGCCAACTCGGTGATTTTTCTATAGAAAAGTAAAGCATCATTGTCGTCTACGAACAACGCCAAATGCGGTTCATATTCTAAAACATTCGGGTTAATTTCCGCTTTTTCCAAATTCCGAACATAAGGCGGATTGGAAACAATGATGTCGAATTGCTGCTCTAAATCGTTTGTTTGCAATATATTTTTCAGAATAAAATGAACTTCAGCTTTATTCAATTCCGCATTTTTTGTGGCTGTGACCAATGCTTTTTCGGAAACATCAATCGCATAAACTTCTGCATTGGGCAGATTCTTTTTCAAAGCAATCGGAATGCAACCGCTTCCTGTGCCAATGTCTAGGATTTTGAGTGGATTTGGCAAATCGGTTATTCGGTTATTTGATAAAATTAAGTCGACTAGTTCTTCCGTTTCCGGTCTTGGAATCAGCACGTTTTCATTGACCAAAAATGGTAAGCCATAGAATTCGGTTTCACCCAAAATATACTGTATCGGTTTATAAATTTTCAATTCAGAAACTATATTTTTCCATTGTTTCAGATGGACTCCATCAATTACTGTTTCGGGTTGCAGCGCTAAATCTATGCGTTTCAAACCATGTAGCTTTTCTACTATCAAATAAAAAAAACTCTCGATTTCCTTATCATCATATAAAGAAGAAAGCTCGTGTAGAAAAATAGTTTTGTAGTTTTTAAGCAACATTGGAATTTGTTTTTATTTGGAATTTAAACTCTTAATCATCCAAACCGGACAAGTCGTATGACCGGTATTACCCAAAGGTGCGCAGAGGTATTCAAAACCCATTTTTTTGTACAAACTTTGGGCGGCTAACATTTCGGGTAAAGTCTCAAGGTAGCATTTTTCATAACCAAAGGCGATTGCTTTATCCATACATTTTTGAATTAATTCTAAACCTATTCCTTTACCTCTGGCCTCTTGTAAAAAATACATTTTTTGCAATTCGCAGATATTCTCGGTCGAGTTTTCCAATTGACTTACACCGGCACCGCCAACAATTTTACCATCCATTTCCACCACAAAATAAGTTGCCCGTGGTTGGTCATAAGCTTCAAACATAAAATCCAACTGTACATCGGCAAAAGCAGTTCCGGTTTTAGGAAAATTATCGGAAATAAAAACTTCCCTAATTACTGCAGCAATTGACTGATTGTCTTCTTTTTGGATTTCCCTGATTTGCATACCGTTTATTCTAAAAGTAATGTCTTATTTTTGTGTGGTGAAGATAGAAGAATTTTACATAAATCGCTGTATTCAATTAGCTAAAAATGGCCTTGGCAATACTTATCCCAATCCGTTGGTAGGCTGTGTCATTGTTTATGACGGGAAAATCATCGGCGAAGGTTGGCACAGAAAAGCAGGCGAACCACATGCTGAAGTCAACGCAGTGAACTCGGTCAAAGACCAGTCACTTTTGGCCAAATCCACCATTTATGTATCACTTGAACCGTGTAGTCATTTTGGAAAAACACCGCCTTGTTGTGATTTAATTATTAAACATAAAATTCCGAAAGTAGTCATTGGAACCGTTGATCCCAACAGTAAAGTGGCCGGAACCGGAATCAAAAGGTTGATGGAAAATGGTTGCCAGGTTACCGTTGGCATTTTGGAAAAAGAATGTAACGAATTGAACAAACGGTTCTTCACCTTTCACAATAAAAAACGGCCTTATATTATTTTAAAATGGGCCGAAAGCAAGGACGGTTTTATCGCGCCGTTTACCAAAGAAAAACAAGAACCGGTCTGGATTTCCAATGTTTATTCCCGTCAGTTAGTCCACAAATGGCGTAGTGAAGAGCAAGCCATTTTGGTGGGAACACAAACGGTTTTAGACGACAATCCTAAATTGGATGTACGGGATTGGACAGGTGATAACCCAATCCGAATCGTTTTAGACAGAAACGGAAAAATCACGAAAGACCATTTTGTAAAAGACGGAAAAACAAAAACCATCGTCTTTACTGAACAAGAAAATTTAATCTCTGGCGAGAATATTATTTTTGAAAGTGTTATCTTTGATAAGCAACTAACCCAAAAAATAATCGGTATTTTATACCAATACAACATACAATCTGTGATTGTAGAAGGCGGAAATAAAACGCTGCAAACTTTTATAGACGACAATCTTTGGGATGAAGCTAGAGTTTTTATCGGAAATATTGCATTGGACGAAGGCATAAAAGCACCTAAATGGAGCGGGATTTCCAAAACAACTGATTATAAAGGCGACCAACTTAAACTTTTTATAAACCATGATTAACACTATTATTTTTGATTTTGGCGATGTCTTTATCAACCTTGAAAAAGAAAAATCGATTGAAGAGTTTAAAAAGTTAGGCCTTGACGGTCCGAATGAAACCTTATTGGCGCAAAATGATTTGTTTGAAAAAGGTCAAATTACCGATGTGCAATTCGTGGAGAGTTTTCAACAATTTATTCCAAATGCTTCTATTGAAGAAATCACCAAAGCCTGGAATTCGGTCATTGGTGAGTTTCCTTTGTACCGTTTAGAATTTTTACAATTGTTATCCAATAAATACCGCTTATTTCTGTTAACCAATACTGATTCCATCCATATCAATCGTTTTGAACACAAAGTCGGCATGTCATTCTACTCCGATTTTTACCGTTGCTTTGAAAAAGTGTATTACTCTTATGAAATGGGTATGCGAAAACCACAGCCTGAAATTTTTACCACCATCATCAACAAACACGATTTATCACCCAAACGAACTTTATTTGTGGATGACAAAAAAGAAAACACCGATGTAGCGGAAAGTCTAGGATTGCATGTTTGGAATTTACAGGTTGGACAAGAAGATGTGGTGAATTTGTTTGATCAAAAACACTTGCCGTTTTAATTACCTCAATGGCAATGACAATTTCAATATCAATTTTGAATATTATTTTTTTTGAAAGACACCTATAATACAATTGCTGCGCCTTCACCGGAAATTTTATACAAAGAAAAAAACAGCAAGTTCTTTGGGTATGCTTTTCCGGTAAGTAATGAAGACGAAATCAAAACCCATTTAGACCAACTCCGGAAGCAACATCACGGTGCCGTTCACTTTTGCTATGCTTTTCAATTGGGCACAGATAAAATACAATATCGTGCCAATGATGACGGCGAACCCAGCAATTCAGCCGGCATGCCTATTTACGGGCAAATTCAATCCTTTAGTGTCACCAATATATTGGTAGTGGTTGTTCGATTTTTTGGTGGTGTCAAACTTGGGGTTGGCGGATTGATTTCTGCCTACCGAACCGCCGCTCAAATGGCATTGGAAGAATGTGAAATCATCGAAAAAACCATTGATATCCATTTCCTGATTTCCTTTGATTATAAAAATATGAACAAAGTCATGAGAGTCATCAAAGAAAAAAACCTAGACATTATCAATCAAAAAATGAACGAAAGTTGCCAAATTGAAATCGCCACCCGAAAAAAAAATGCCGAAAACATAGTCGACATTTTTAGTAATTTATTTGAAATTGAAATTCAAAAAATCTAATCTTTCATGATGTCTAAAATGTATTGAGGCGGCGCAATAGGTTTTCCCAAATTTATGTCCACAAAAACCAATATAAAATGAGCAGTTGTTAATAACTCATCCTTTTCATTGCGAATTTCGCAATCAAATTCTATCTTCACCGAGGATTGACTTTTAAACTTGGTAATCACTGTAAGTAAGTCATCATAACGTGCTGGTTTTTTGTAATTTATCGTCATAGAAACTATCGGCAGCGCAATTCCGCTTTCTTCAAGCGATTTATATGAAATCCCTTTGTTTCTAAGCCATTCCACGCGTCCCATCTCAAAATAAGGCACATAATTTCCGTGATAAACCACACTCATTTGATCGGTTTCCGAGTAGCGAACTCTAACTTGGATTTGGTGTTCTTTCATCTGTTTTTTTTGCTTTTTATCTATAATCAAACTTCTCTTTACAACAATATTTTTAAAAAATCAATACCGTATAAATTTTTTTTAACGAATTTTATTCACATATTTGTTATCCCGAAAAACAATACGATTTTCATCATCGTTTTTGTCAAAATAACCTAACAATAATTACAATAATTTTTAACCAAATATGAGCAAAACTGCGCAATCGGTATGGGAAAACTGTCTTGAGTTCATAAAAGACAATATTCAAGAACAAGCTTTCAAAACTTGGTTTGAACCGATTAAGTCAGTTGAACTCACCGACAACGCATTGTACATCCAAGTGCCTAGTAAATTTTTTTACGAATGGCTCGAAGAACATTACGTTAAATTATTGAAGGTAGCGTTAACCAAAGAACTCGGAAAAAACGCAAAGTTACTCTATAAAATCAAAATGGAAAACACTTACGGCAATAAACAACCGTTTACGGAACAATTGCCAAGTGCACACCGAAGCCCAATAAAATCTCAAGACGTTGATGCTCCGTTTAAAAACCTAAATCCTGAACTAAAGAATCCTTTCGTAATTCCGGGTATCAGAAATTTAAAAATCGAGTCTCAATTAAATCCTAATTACAGTTTCGACAATTTCCTGGAAGGTGATTCTAACCGTTTAGCGCGCTCTGCCGGTATGGCTGTAGCGAATAAACCGGGTGGAACTTCTTTTAACCCATTACTGATTTTTGGCGGTGTTGGTTTGGGGAAAACCCACTTAGCGCATGCTATTGGCGTTGAAATCAAAGATAAATATCCAGAAAAAACCGTGTTGTATATTTCTGCTGAAGTTTTCACGCAACAATACATTGACTCGGTTAAGAAAAATAACAGAAACGATTTTATTCATTTCTACCAATTAATCGATGTGTTGATTATTGACGACGTTCAATTCCTTTCCGGAAAATCAGGAACGCAGGATGTATTCTTCCACATTTTTAATTACTTACACCAAAATGGTAAACAAGTAATCCTAACTTCGGACAAAGCACCGGTTGACATGCAGGATATCGAACAACGTTTGTTGTCGCGTTTCAAATGGGGATTGTCTGCCGAGTTACACCAACCGGATTACGAAACCAGAATTTCTATCTTAAAAAATATACTATATCGCGACGGCGTTGAAATGCCCGAAGAGATAGTAGAATATGTTGCCAGAAATATCAAATCTAATGTAAGAGAATTAGAAGGCGCTATCATTTCCTTGATAGCCCAATCGTCTTTCAACAAAAAAGAAGTGACTTTGGATTTGGCCAAAAGTGTGGTAGAAAAATTCGTTAAGAATGTAAAACGCGAAATTTCTATAGATTACATCCAAAAAGTAGTTTCTGATTACTTCCAATTGGATGTAGATACTTTACAATCTAAAACCAGAAAACGTCACGTGGTTCAAGCCCGACAATTGGCGATGTTCTTTGCTAAGAAGTTTACCAAATCTTCTTTAGCTAACATTGGTTCTCAAATTGGTGACCGAGACCACGCTACTGTATTGCACGCTTGTAAAACCGTTGACAACTTGGTTTCTACTGACAAACAATTCAAAAAGTTTGTAGAAGATATTCACAAAAAATTATCGCTATAATTCGGTTTTTGACTAAGTTTGCAGCTTAGAAAAATTACTATGCCCGTCAAAATTTTAATGGTTTGTTTAGGAAATATTTGCCGATCTCCATTGGCAGAAGGAATATTGGCGTCCAAACTTCCACAAGATAAATTTATCGTTGATTCCGCCGGAACCGGTAATTACCACATTGGCAAACAACCCGACCAACGTTCTATTTTGGTAGCCCAAAAAAACGGTTTAGACATCACCAAACAAAAAGGAAGGCAGTTTACTTCAAAAGATTTTGAAGAATTCGATTATATCTATGTGATGGACAGTTCGAATTATGATAATGTCATTGACTTAGCCAAAACTGAAGCCCAAAAAGAAAAAGTCGAGATGATATTAAACCATTTATTTCCCGGTGAAAATGTAGATGTTCCCGATCCGTATTACGGTTTGCAAAACGGCTTCGATATGGTCTATGAAATGTTGGATGAAACCTGCGATATTTTGGCCAAAAAACTGATTGAAAAACACCCATGAATACCACAAGCCTAAAAGGAAAACTTTATCTTATTCCGACCACTTTGGGCGAAATGAATCCTCATGATGTACTACCACAATCGATTAAAAGAACCATTGATTTCATAGACACTTATATCGTAGAAAACGAAAAAACCGCACGTAAATTTATCAAATCAATCAATCCGGAAAAGGTTCAGGCAAGTTTAAAATTATTCGCACTCAACAAACATACCGACATCTCCGAGCACAACGCCATGATTGCACCATGCTTAAACGGGATTAATGTCGGATTAATGAGCGAAGCCGGTTGCCCCGGAGTCGCTGATCCAGGAGCAGTGATTGTAAAGTTAGCGCATGAAAAAGGCATTCAAGTGATTCCTTTGGTTGGCCCATCTTCTATCCTATTGGCCATGATGGCTTCGGGTATGAACGGGCAGAGTTTTGCTTTTAACGGTTATTTGCCTATTGATAAAAGTGATAAAAAATTGGCCCTCAAAAACTTTGAAAAACTTTCACAAGATAAAAACCAATCTCAGCTTTTTATAGAAACACCTTATCGCAACAACAAGTTGTTAGAAGACATCCTGCAAGCGTTACAACCTAATACTCATTTGTGCATAGCAACTGATATTACTTTACCGACGGAGTTTATCAAAACATTGCGTGTGACTGATTGGAAAAAAACAAAGGTCGATTTACACAACCGACCTACTATTTTTATTATTCACAAAATGTAATTACTTTACTTTAGCGTTTTTGATGGCTTTGATAGCATGTGTCTCGAATCCGCCGAAATCTCTGAGATAAGTTCTTACCGAAGTACCGTATTCATCTTTGCACTTTTTGGCACCTCTTGAATTCAAGAAACGTTTCACCGAACCGGTTCCACCCAAATGTGCTGCTGCTAAAATACCGGATTCGGTAATTTTAACGCCATCAATCACTTTACCTTCAAAGTCTTTGATATACTTTCTCAATTCGTATTTGTTTTTGGAAAGCAAGGTGATAAAAGCTTTTTCTTGTAGTTTCGGATTGTTCAAGAAAGTTGAACTGTCGTGTATACCGATTGACTTTAACGTTTCTACACCAAATTGGTATTTTCCTAAATACCCTAGAGTGTTGATCTTTTTGTATTTTCCCTGTGACTCTTTGTGCGCTATGGCATCTTTGTAACCAATAAAATGTCTGCCCTTGAATGGTGCATCCAGGCTAAAATAATTGATGCTGTTTTGAGAAGGAAAAACGTATAAAAGCTTTTCATTTTCATCAACACGAAAACCGAAGTTGATTGGGGAATTGTAAGGTTTAAAACCCGAGCTTATGAAAGCTACTGTTAGTAGGATTGATGTGTAAAAAATTCCTTTTTTTATCATTAATTGTTATTTCTCAAGCGCTGTCACCGACATGAAATTACCGGGTGCAAATATACAACTAATTTTATAAAATTGATTATCAATAAGTTAAACTACACTAAAAGTAGATTAAGTGCAACTTCGAACCGCCGCAACCCTTGATTTCAAACGTTGGAGCCGGAATTTTGATTGTATTGAAAATTGTTAAAATCGTCTTAACAAAATGGGATTTCGTTTCAATTTTCGTCAAATCAACGTCGAGACTGAGGTAAAATTGACGGTATCTTTTGCTTTCCGGCAGAAAAATAGTATTGACAAATTCTTCATTGCCGGTAATCATTCCTTCGGCACCATAACCGATAGCAATATTGAGCCATTTCGGAATTTTGGAAGTCTTGGCAAAAGAATAAATATTAGCCGAAAGCCAATAGGTTTGTCCGTTGTAATCTTTCAGAATTTGCTCAGATAATGTACTGCCCAAAACAGTAGGCCGAGCAGTGGCATAAGGTGTAGTGTGAAAAGAAAATTTGGGGACAATTCGTTGTTCTTTCCAAAGCAAATCCTGAGAAACAAACAAAGCCGTTCCGGATACATTGGCAATCACGTCACCCAAAGACGCACCCCAATTCGCAGAATAACCGTCGAAAACCTCCACCGTAGTCAAGAAAGCCAAGCCCAATGTGGAGCCATAAAGCAGTTGACTTTTTCGGCTTGAACCGCTCCATTTC
Organism: Flavobacterium sp. IMCC34852; assembly: GCF_030643905.1. Lineage (NCBI taxonomy): Bacteria > Pseudomonadati > Bacteroidota > Flavobacteriia > Flavobacteriales > Flavobacteriaceae > Flavobacterium > Flavobacterium rivulicola. The sequence continues at coordinate 3,074,867 of NZ_CP121446.1, forward strand.
AAAGCATTGGCACCAAAACTACCCAAATGATATGCCGAAAAAACATGTCCGGCTTTGTCCATTTGTAGCCATTCGGCATTGTCATTGATAAAGTGAAAATCAGAACGCGGATAATCAGCGTACCAAACTTGGTTTAAACCAATTAAAGCAGTTGCGCCAATTGCTACTTCAGATATGACAAGAGTTTTGAGTCGGTTTGTATTTAAAGTATCCGAAGGTTTTAAAAAATGTTCTATACCGTTTTGTGCCCAAAGTAAACTCGAGCAGCAGAAAAACAGAACTATGTAATGCTGCTTTTTCAAAGATTAACGTTTGGTCCCTTGCGCATTAAGCCAATCAGCATATTTCTTGGCATTAACATTGTGCTGTTCCATAGTAGCGGCAAATTCGTGGTAACCAAAACGTTCCACACTGGCGCAGAAGTAAAGATAATTGTGGTTTTCGGGAGTTAAAACCGCATCAATAGCATCAATATCAGGCATGGCAATTGGTCCTGGTGGCAAACCTAAATTTTGATAAGTATTGTAAGGCGAAGCAATAAACAAATCGTTATATAGAACCCTTTTGATTATTTGATCAAAATCATTGTCTCTCAATTTCAAGGCATAAATCACCGTTGGATCTGCTTGTAATTTCATTCCGTCTCTGAGACGATTTAAATAAACACCGGCAACGGTTGGCCGTTCGCTTTTCTTTACGGTTTCTTTGTGAACGATGGAGGCCAAAGTAATTACTTGCACCGGAGTCAAATTCAATTCAGCTGCTTTAGCGATTCGTTCTTTGGTCCAAAATCGATTGTATTCTTCCAACATTTTGTCTCTAAATTTTTCAGCTGAAATGTTCCAATAAAACTCATAAGTATTGGGCAAAAACATGGCAAAAACATTTTCTTTAGTAAAACCGTTTTTCTGCAAAAAAGCTGAATCTCGGAAAGTCGACAATAATTTTGTAGTATCAGGTTCTATTTGAGCACTGATTCGCTCGCAAAGATTTTCTAATCTTTCTTGATTATTGAAAGCCAATTTCACCGGAACATTTCTTCGCATGGTGGCTACCAATTGAAAAGCACTCATCCCTTTCTTCAACAAAAACCTTCCGGCTTTGACATTTTCAGGGTAAGAACGAAGATTAGCCATAAGCTCAAAATCACTCATGTTTTTTACATAAGGCGAAAGGATTCGCTGCACATCTTCATATTTAGAATCGGTCGGAATTTCAACAAAAATTTCTTCTTTATCGAAATTGGTATTGGCCGTAAAGAATTTGATATAAATAAACAATACTACTATTAAACCAACAGCAGCTAAAATTTTAAAGATTTTACTTTTGTTCAAAACCGAGACTATTTTAAAGATTTATTTTTTAATTAATTGAAAAAGAGCTTCATCTTGAAAGCGATTGTTAGCGAAATTCCAATCTTTTTTGACGCCTATTTTTTCAAATCCAAATGTAGTAAAAAGTGCTATACTCGCTGTATTTTCCGTGCCAATATTTGCAAACAACTGGTGCAATTGCAACTGCTGAAAAGCATAATTAATCACTAAACCCAAAGCTTCTTTCCCAAATCCACTTTTTCTATCAGTTTCATTTTGGATAATAATCCCAACACCTGCACGTTTATTTTTGGGGTCAAAATCAAATAAATCAATCAAACCAATGGCTTCAGTGGTTTCATTTTTACAAATGGCTAAGCGCAATTGTTTGGCTTCATAAATGTCCTGGTGCGCATTTTCGAGATATTGACGAATGAGAAACTTGCTGTAAGGCGTTTGCGTGTTGCTGACTTCCCAAATAGACTCATCATTTTCTATATGATAGATAAACTCTAAATCTTCGGGTTCGAGTGCGCGTAAGTAAATGGTATTTCCTTTCAGTGTTACCATTCCATTTCGCCTTCAAATACAAAAGTGGCCGGACCTTTGAGATAAACATTAGTATATTTATTCCCTTCCTTAACAAAAGAAACTTCGAGCTTTCCGCCTTGAACATCCAGATAAATATGATGTGCTCTTGTTTTCCCAATGGCATGCATGGCAATAGCTACTGCTGTTGCTCCTGTTCCGCAGGATAACGTTTCATCTTCAACACCGCGCTCGTAAGTTCGTAAGGCAAAATGATTATCCGCAATTTGTTTTACAAAATTCACATTAGTTCCCGGTTTACCGTACAAGTCGGAATAGCGAATTTGAGCGCCGATAGTTTTGACATCATAATTTTCCAAGTCTTCCACCATCATCACGTGATGTGGCGAACCGGTATTGAGGAAAACATAGTCACTTTCTGCTTTTACAAAATCTACTTCTTTCATGCCAAGCGAAACCGTCCCGTTTTCAAAAATGGAGGCATGGTGCGGACCATCAGTAGCAATAAAATCGGTATCATTTTGAATCACATTTAAACTTTTGGCGAAAGCCACCAAACACCTGCCGCCGTTACCACACATTGAACTTTCGTTACCATCGGAGTTATAATACACCATTCTGAAATCAGTATCATTGTCACTCTCCAATAAGATCAATCCGTCGCCACCGATACCAAAGCGTCGGTCGCATAATTTTTCGATGAGTTTGGTGTTGTTTTTTGGGAAAAAGCCATTGCGATTGTCAATCATGACAAAGTCGTTCCCGGTGCCTTCGTATTTGTTAAAAGTGATTTTCATATTAGTCAAAAGTGACACAAAGATAGCAAAATTAAGATTGTCTTAAAAATTGTTAAACGAGCGTTAAAGGGTGTTTGAAGAAAAAATGAAAGTTTTTAATTTTACTATCAAATAATTTAAATGTTAATGACTATGAAAAGACTATCCAGTTTATTTTTGGTTTCTTTATTGAGTGGCGCCACCACTTTGGGTGCATACAAATTATTTATAGAAGAGAAAAGCAATCGCGATTCAATCGTAACTTTAGCTTCGGGCAACAATAATCGAACTGTTGGCTTATCTGCTGAAGCCATTGACTTCACCGCAGCAGCTGAAAATGCTGTACACACTGTGGTTCACGTAAAAAATGTGACCGTAAGAACCGTTTATAATCCAATCATGGAATTTGTTTATGGGCAACGCGGTGGCCAACAACAAGAGCAAATTGGCACCGGCTCTGGCGTAATCATCTCAGAAGACGGTTATATCGTAACCAACAATCACGTGATTAAAGACGCAACTGAGTTGGAAGTAACCCTAAACAACAACAAATCCTATAAAGCCAAACTCATCGGAACCGATTCTAAAATGGACATTGCCTTGTTAAAAATCAACGCAGATGAAAAATTACCTTATTCTGCTTTTGCCGATTCAGACCAAGTTAAGGTGGGAGAATGGGTTTTGGCTGTTGGAAATCCGTATAATTTAAATTCAACTGTGACAGCCGGAATTGTCTCTGCCAAAGCCAGGAATTTAGATAACCGAAATGGAATACAATCCTTTATCCAAACCGACGCCGCGGTGAATCCCGGAAACAGCGGTGGTGCTTTGGTCAATACTCGTGGCGAATTAATCGGAATCAACACTATGATTTCTTCTCCAACCGGAAGTTATGCCGGATATTCTTTTGCGGTTCCGTCCAATATAGCTCGTAAAATCATTGAAGACATTATGGAATTTGGTGGTGTTCAACGCGGTATTTTGGGCGTGGAAGGCAACGAGCTGAACAGTAAAGCTTCTACAGAGCTAGGCATCAAAGACACTGAAGGATTCTATATTAGTAAGGTAACTAAAAACTCCGGTGCTGAAAAAGCCGGTTTGAAAAGTGGTGATGTTATTAAAAAAATAGACTCTCAAAAAATCAGTTCGTTTGCCGAATTAACCGGTTACATTAACACCAAGAGACCAAACGATAAAGTACTTGTGACTTTCTTAAGAGATGGCGAAACCAAAACCGCTTCAGTTACATTAATTAAAAATGACATTTTTACGACAGAATTCAAAGGATTAGAGTTGGAAAACATTAATGCAGCCGATAAAAAGAAATACCGAATTGATTATGGTGTTCGCATTAAAGAAATCAACAACGAAAATCTGAAGCCTTATTATGATCAATTGAAAGGCAATATCATACTTTCTGTAGATAATGTGAAAGCTACAGATGTTGAGACTATTTCCGGATTTTTAAACAAAAAAGACGAAAATCAAAGTGTCAGCATTCAAATGATTAACCGAATGGGACAAGTGATTCAAGTCATCATATAATTTCATCTTACTTATTTTTCTAAAAGCCAGCCTTTAAAAGGGTTGGCTTTTTTTATTGTTAAATATTTACGAAATCGTTTTCGTGAAACGCTTCTATTTTATACTTTTGCGCCAAATTTAAATTTTCAACACAACTAAACTCTTTTCTTTTTTATGAACAGTAACACTTTATACGAGAAGGAATTATCATTTCAAGCCGACAGGCGAAAGGCCGGTGTAGAATTTATCAAAATCATTAGCGATTTATGGTATGACAAATCTATCGAACTGGTTCTTTTCAGAAACCAATTAATTGATAGAAATGTAAGCGATATTATCAATTTACATGAATACGCCGGTGAATTTGTTCAAAAGCCCATCAATGTTTTTGATTCAGTAGAAATTGCTCGAGCGATTCTGAATTTAGATTTACCACCATCACGTATTGACATTGGCAAACTAACTTATGAGTATCATTTAGAAGACAACAAATACCATGATGCGAAAGCGTTTGTAATTGACAAATTGAGAAATGCCAAAGAGTTTAAAAATATCAAACCTAAAGATGTGGTTTTATATGGTTTTGGTAGAATTGGCCGTTTGTTAGCGCGCGAAATGATGAGCAAAATTGGTAAAGGACAACAATTGCGTCTTCGAGCGATTGTTACTCGTGACCGAAATGATGCTTCATCCTTAGAAAAAAGAGCTTCTTTATTGCGCTATGATTCAGTTCATGGGGATTTTGAAGGTTCTGTTCAAGCCGATGTTGAAAATAATGCTTTAATTATCAATGGAACTACGGTTCACATTATCACCGCCGGTTCTCCGGAAGAAATTGATTATACCCAATACGGCATCGAAGATGCTTTAGTCATTGACAATACGGGTGCTTTTACTACAGAAGAAGCACTTAAAAGACACTTGGTTTCTAAAGGAGTTGAAAAAGTATTACTAACTGCACCCGGAAAAGGCGTTCCTAACATCGTTTATGGTGTAAACCACAACGATCACAATCCTGAAACAGTAGATATTTTCTCGGCAGCTTCTTGTACTACCAATGCCATCACTCCTATTTTACAAGCTGTTGAAGAAACTCTAGGTGTTGTAAAAGGTCATTTAGAAACCATTCATGCTTACACCAATGATCAGAATTTGGTAGATAACATGCACAAAAAATACCGTCGTGGTCGTGCGGCAGCTTTAAACATGGTAATCACTGAAACCGGCGCCGGAAGTGCGGTTGCAAAAGCCTTACCAAGTTTGGCCGGAAAATTAACTTCGAATGCCATCCGTGTTCCTGTTCCTAATGGTTCTTTGGTGGTTTTGAATTTAGAAGTGGGCAAAGAAACTTCTATTGAAGAAGTGAACAACATCATGAAAAAATATGCCTTAGAAGGTGAATTGGTAGAACAAATCAAATATTCTTTGAATAACGAATTGGTTTCTTCGGATATCGTAGGCACGTCGGCACCTTCTATTTTCGACAGCAATGCTACGATTGTTTCAGGCGATGGTAAAAACATAGTACTTTATGTTTGGTATGATAATGAATACGGCTATAGTCATCAGGTTATTCGTTTGGCTAAATATATTGCCAAAGTAAGACGTTATACTTATTATTAATAATTATTAATTCAGTAGGGTAAAATCCGTTTGGCTTGTTTAAGACTAAACGGATTTTTATTTTTATCAAGTTTTTTTGTTAATAACTAATGATTGTATCGAAATAATGATTATTTTCGACCGTCAAAATTAAGCCCCATTAATCAAGCCTTTATGAAAAAATTAATTTTTAGTCTATTAGTGATGACTTGCTTTGCCTTTTCAGACAATGAAGAGCCAAAAGTAACTACCTACAGTTACGGTCATAACGGGATGGAATATGTTGCCCGAAACAAAAACGGGATGGTAATCATCAGCACTTTCAATTCTAAAATGACTATTCGTCAGGAAATTGCCTATAAGATTTACGATTTGTATTTAGATAAAAAATTGGAAAACGATAAAAAAATCACAGTTTACGGAGACGAAGCTGATGTTACCGGAAAATGCGTCATCAGAAAGAAAGACAACTTAACCACTGTTGATTTTTATTACGAAAGCGTACAATGGTGTTCCGGACACAAGGAAATATTTAAAAAGAATATAAAATAAAAAAAGCTCAACTTAAAGTTGAGCTTTTTTATGCATTATAGTTTTTCCTAATTAAGCTTTTCCGGCTGCAATCAAGTTCAATGCCGAACCGGCTACAAACCAACCGATTTGGCTGTCGTTGTAAGTATGGTTAGCCAAGATAGTATCTTTAGAACCATCAGCATGTACAAACTCTAACGTTAATGGTTTACCCGGAGCAAACTCGGTCAAATCTAAGAAATTGATGGTGTCGTTTTCTTGAATTTTATCATAATCCGCTTCGTTGGCAAAAGTCAAAGCCAACATACCTTGTTTTTTCAAATTCGTTTCGTGGATACGGGCGAATGACTTTACTAATACTGCTTTAACCCCTAAGAAGCGTGGCTCCATAGCAGCGTGCTCACGAGAGGAACCTTCCCCATAATTATGGTCACCCACAACAATAGATGGAACGCCTGCTGCTTTATAAGCTCTTTGTACTGCAGGAACCGCATCGTATTCTCCGGTTAATTGGTTTTTCACTTTATTGGCTTCTTGATTGAATGCATTCACGGCACCAATCAACATATTATTGGAAATATTATCTAAATGTCCGCGGAAACGCAACCATGGTCCGGCCATAGAAATGTGATCAGTGGTACATTTTCCGAAAGCTTTGATTAACAATTTAGCGCCTGAAATATTTTTACCATCCCAAGCTTCGAATGGTGCTAAAAGTTGGAGTCTGTCTGATGTTGGAGAAACTGCTACCTGTACTGATGAACCATCAGCAGCCGGTGCTTGAAAACCTGCGTCTTCTACATCAAAACCTCTTTTGGGTAATTCGTCTCCGGTTGGTGGATTCAATCTTACTTCTTCTCCTTTATCATTTAATAAAGTATCAGTAAGCGGATTGAAAGTCAAATCTCCTGAGATGGCTAAGGCTGCTACCATTTCCGGTGACGTTACAAAAGCGTGGGTGTTTGGATTTCCGTCTGCACGTTTAGAGAAGTTTCTGTTGAACGAGTGAACGATGGTATTTTTTTCTCCCTTATCAGCTCCGGTTCTGTCCCATTGTCCGATACATGGTCCGCAAGCATTGGTGAATACTTTGGTACCCATTTTTTCAAAAGTAGCGATGATTCCATCTCTTTCGATAGTGTAACGGATTTGTTCCGAACCCGGATTGATTCCGAATTCTGCTTTTGGTGTTATACCGTGAGCTACTGCTTGTTCTACAATAGAAGCCGCGCGCGCCATATCTTCATAAGACGAATTGGTACATGAACCGATTAATCCCCATTCTACTTTTAACGGCCAACCGTTGGCGATTGCTTCTTCTTTCATTTTAGAAACCGGCGTTCCTCTGTCTGGCGTAAATGGTCCGTTGATGTGTGGTTCTAATTCAGAAAGATTAATTTCGATAACTTGATCAAAATACTGACTCGGGTTGGCATAAACTTCATCGTCTCCGGTTAAGTAAGATGCTACTTTGTCGGCTGCATCTACAATATCCTGACGATCAGTTGCCGCTAGATATCTTCTCATAGAATCATCGTAACCAAAAGTAGAAGTGGTAGCTCCGATTTCGGCACCCATATTACAAATGGTTCCTTTTCCGGTACAAGACATGTTTTTTGCACCTTCTCCGAAATACTCTACAATTGCTCCGGTTCCGCCTTTTACGGTAAGTATATCAGCTACTTTAAGGATTACATCTTTTGGAGCTGTCCAGCCATTTAATTTTCCGGTCAATTTTACGCCGATTAGTTTTGGAAATTTCAATTCCCATGACATGCCCGACATTACGTCTACAGCATCAGCGCCACCCACTCCGATGGCTAACATTCCTAATCCTCCGGCATTTACCGTGTGTGAATCGGTACCAATCATCATTCCGCCCGGGAAAGCATAATTTTCTAAAACGATTTGGTGGATAATCCCCGAACCCGGTTTCCAGAATCCGATACCGTATTTGTTAGACACTGAAGAAAGGAAATCGAATACTTCTTTTGATTGTGTATTGGCAACGGCTAAATCAGTTGTTGCGCCAACTTTGGCTTGAATTAAGTGGTCACAGTGCACGGTGGTTGGCACGGCTACTTTGCTTTTTCCGGCGTGCATAAATTGCAATAAAGCCATTTGTGCGGTTGCATCTTGACAAGCTACTCTATCAGGAGCAAAATCAACATAATCTTTTCCGCGAGTGAACGATTGAGAAGGCATTCCTTCCCATAAATGCGAGTATAAAATCTTTTCAGATAAGGTAAGCGGACGACCAACTAACTCACGTGCTTTATCGACACGAGCAGCCATAGTGGCGTACACTTTTTCAATCATTTCAATATCAAAAGCCATAATAAATCTTGGTTAATTTGTTTGCAATGCAAATTTACGAAAACGTTATACTTCTGAAAAGATTTTAATAAAATAAGTTGGTTGAGAAGAATGATTTAAGAAATCACAATTTTTGCTGACCGTTTTTTATCAAATACCTATTTTATGAGTCAAAAATTGACTATTCTTAATTTTTATCCCTTAAATTCATCATGGGCTTTTCATAAAAACGGTATAAAAAATAACTCAAGATGATGGTTATTAAGATATAGGAACTTAAAAAAGCAACCAATTGAATAGTATTTTGGTCATCGATAATAATGTATTCTTTCATCAGGAGTAAAATTACGCTGTAGTGTAATAAATAAATAGAATAGGAAATCAAACTAATAAAAGTGACCGGAATTTGAAACCGGGATTTCTCTGTTTTCCATTCGGATAAAAAGGGCAAAAAACAGGCAACTGCAACTGATATTAATGGTAAATAAAACACATTCCACAACATAGGCGTGACTTCAATTAGCCAACCCAAAAATCCGATTCCGACAAATTGAAAAAAGAACAAAAGCATTCCAATAACAAAAAACAGCAATTTATTTTTTTGCCAAAGCGAAGTATAATTCAAATAAATCCAACTGCAAAAAACACCTATGAAAATGCTATCTAAACGATAAATCACGACGGCTTTCAGCGAAAGATTCCATTGGGTTAATGTGGTATTTTGGGTGGTGTAATGGTAATAAAATTTGGCAAAAAAGAAAACCATAATCAGCGTGATGACTGACCATAAGAAAAAACGCGACTTGTTTTTGGGTTTGATAAAACTACCGATTATTAATAGAAAAAAAGGCAAAGTGATATAGGCAAATTCTTCAACAGACAAGCTCCAGGACTCGGGAAAGAAAGGCAACATTGTGGAGTTTAGGTTTTGGATGAAAAAGAAATATTTCCACCAAGACAACGCGGCATAGCCTACAAAAGAGGCGATTGCTAAATTAACCAACAAGATTAAAAAGTAATTGGGCAACGTACGAAACCATCTTCGCTTCAGGAAATAGAAAACAGTTTGTATGGAAAAGTCTTCTTTGAGATACAATTGGTATAAAATTTTACCAATCAGGAAACCGCTGAGTACAAAGAAAATTTCGACACCAAAAAACCCTGACAAGACTAATAATTGGTGAAAAAGATTCTCCCTCTCGGGAATAATCCAGACGCAATGACCGAACAATACCATTAAAATGGCTATGGCTCGCATTAGGTCGAGACCAAAGATTCTGTTTTGCAAGGATTGATTTTCCAATATTTTATTCATTTTTTAAATGTAACAAAATATTGAAACCGAATTACAACAATTTGTCGATAATCATTTCTTCGGTGATTCCTTCGGCGTCGGCTTTGTAGTTTTTGATGATTCTGTGACGTAAAATTCCGGTCGCAACCGCTTTTACATCTTCGATATCAGGAGAGAATTTGCCATTAAATGCCGCATTGGCCTTGGCTGCCAAAATCAGGTTCTGTGAAGCTCTCGGACCTGCGCCCCAATCTAAATAATTATTGACATATTCGGAAGCTAAAGCACTTTTCGGACGCGTTTTACCTACTAAAGTTACAGCATATTCAATCACGTTATCGGCTACGGGAACACGGCGTATTAAATGTTGAAAATCGATAATTTCCTGAGCGGTAAACAATGGATTGATTACCGGTTTGTCGTCGGAAGTGGTACTTTTTACCACTTGTACTTCTTCTTGGTATGACGGATAATCTAATTTTATGGCAAACATAAAACGGTCTAATTGCGCTTCAGGTAACGGGTAAGTTCCTTCTTGCTCAATTGGGTTTTGGGTAGCTAAAACGAAATAAGGCAAGGCTAATTTGTAGTTCTGACCGGCGATTGTTACGGAACGTTCCTGCATGGCTTCAAGCAATGCAGCCTGGGTTTTGGGTGGCGTTCTGTTGATCTCATCGGCCAAAATAATATTGGCGAAGATTGGTCCTTTGATGAATTTAAATTGACGGTTTTCATCTAAAATTTCACTACCTAAAATGTCCGAAGGCATCAAATCGGGTGTGAATTGAATGCGTTTAAAATCTAATCCTAATGCTTGTGAAATGGTATTGACCATTAGGGTTTTGGCCAAACCCGGAACACCCACCAGCAAGGCATGTCCGCCTGAGAAAATACTCAGTAAAATTTGGTCAACCACTTCGTCTTGGCCTACAATTATCTTGGCGATTTCTTTTTTAAGTTCTAATCGTTTTTGAACTAAATTTTGAATGGCAGCAACATCAGACATTTGATATAAGATTTTTGATATTAGATACTAGATTTAAACCGTACAATATACATTTTAACTCCTATTTTTTTAACCAATTATTGATAAACAAGCAATCTTGGTATTCTCCGTTAATTTTGATGTAAGTTTCTTTGATTTTTTCATCAGACCATTTACCGATGGCTTTGATTTGTTTTTCTTTTAGGGCCAAATCTTTGATTTTGATATAATCCTTACCGTAATCTGCTGTGTGTTCGTTAATTCTGTTGGTAACGGTGATGATTTTATATTTTTTTCCGGTTCTCGGATCGTCATCTAAGATAGGTGCTGTAATAGCATTGTCTTTTAAATTAGACACTTCACTATACAAACTCGGATCCATTTTGGTCAATTCGAAGTGCGTATCTTGGGTTTTAGGATTGATTAAAGTTCCGCCATTGGCTCTGGTTTCTTTTTCATCAGACATGGTTCTGGCCGCTTCCGCAAAAGTGATTTCGCCGCTTTCAATTTTATTTTTAATCGTAATGATTTTCTCTCTGGCCTCTTTCAAAGCTTGGTCAGAAACTTTAGGCATCATTAGAATGTGTCTCAACTCTACTTCCTGTCCTTTGATTTTTTCTACCATAATAATATGGTAACCGTATTCGGTTTCAAACGGCTCTGAAATTTCTCCTTCACCTAAACTGAAGGCTACATCTTTGAACTCTTTTACGAATTGGGTTTTGCGGTTGATTTTATAAAAACCTCCATTGGAGGCTGAACCCCTATCGTCTGAATAAATAACGGCTCGAGTTTTAAAACTGGAACCGGCCAAAACTTCGGCTTTGATTTCTTTTAATCGGTTGATGACTCTTTGTTTTTCTTCCTCGGTAATTTTTGGTGTGATTACGATTTGGGCTACTTCCATTTCAGCACCAAAAACCGGTAATTCGTCTTGTGGAATAGACTTAAAGAAATTGCGGGTTTCTTCGGGAGTAATTTCAACAGCATTTATGATTTTGTTTCTCATCTCCGTAGTTAACTTATTGGTCTTGATAATTTCAAACAATTCACTTCTGAAATCCTCTTCGCTGTCTTTTTTGAAGTACTTGATTACGTTTTCCATCGAGCTTAATTGTTCAACCATATACGCAATTTGCTCGTTCATTTTTTCTTTTACCTCTTCATCTTTAATCACTATACTGTCTTGTATGGCTTGGTGTGCATATAATTTTTCTTCCAATAATTTGCCCAGCATTTGGCAACGCGTAATATCTTTAACTGATTGTCCTTGACTGGATAATTCCAAAAAAGACTTATCAATATCCGAATCCAAAATAATATAATCGCCTACTGTGGCAATAATTCCGTCTACTTTAACTTTTTGCGCGGTTTTGGTTTGGGGTTTGGTTTTTACAGAATCTTTAATAATCTCTTGGGCATTGGCGGTACCAACTGCAAAAAAGGCTGTAACAACAGCTACTATTAGTTGGCTATTTATAAATTTCATAATCTTTGTTTTTAATGGCATCATCGGTAATTTCTTTTTCAAATTTCTTTATCAATTCTAATTTTCTTTTGTTCAATATAACTTCTTTGAGTGTGGGTTTGATATATTCAAACGGAGAGGTTTGATTTTTATCAATCACATTAATAATTTTTATCAAATAGACATCTTCATTGGATTGGATTTCGGCTTTCTTTCCCGGACGAATGAATTCATCTCGGTTCTCCGGATTAATGACCGGCAACTTTACATAAACTTGGCTCATATCGACCCAAACGCTGTCGTTCAGAGCAAAGCTTTTAAATTGAAGCGCATAGGTTTCCCAAAACTTTTTGTCTTTTTTATTGTAATCAAAGAACTTACTTCTTATGGTTGCAAATCGCGGATTGTCTTTGGCCAAATTGATAAAACGCAATCTAACAAGCGTTCCGTTGGTTTTAAAATTCTCCTTATTTTCGTCGTAATACTTTTTTAACTCTTGTTGGGTTACCAAAGTATCTACGGTGTTTTTAACCACTTCTTCTATATACGCTTTGGTATATAAATCTATTTTGTATTGCTTAATTAAAGCGTTGTATTCTCCTTTTTTTTTGTCACTCAGATTTCTTTCAGCGGCTTCTATGAGCAATTTTTGGCTTGCCCAACGGTTGATGAAATCTCTAACCATCAAAACGCTATCTTCTTTTGAAGTTCCGGAGGGAACCAGCTTAGCAATATTGCTTTTGTACAAATAGCTTTTACCTACTCTGGCAATTGATTCCGGTTTTTGTTCCGGCTTGAAATAGTTACAAGAACAAAATAAAACAATGACCAAAAGGAGGCTAAATCGTTTCATTTTAAGGATTCAACTGTTTTTTTACTTTTTCAAAGACTTCTTTATTGACTTTTACAGTGAACTCTTGTTTTAAATCGTCAACCCATCTTTGCTCTAAATATTGTTGGTAGTCGTTTACTATTTTCCCTCGGCACTCGTCTAGTGTTTTGATGCTTTTGGGCATCACTTTATCCACTTTAGTCACAAAATAGTATTCGCCTTCTTTTACAATCTCTGAAATGCCAACTTCAAACCTAGTGCTTTTTGGCAAGGCATCATTTCCTTCTTCAAACACACCGCTGTTGCTCATTACGTTGACTACATTATTTATGTTTAGTTTTTCTTTAATGGCTTGTACTTCGGTGTTTTTCTTGAGCATATTTAATGCTTTTTTAATTTCTTCTATTTTGGTGGAAGAGAGAACAGTGGCTTCCACTCTGTTTTTCCACTGGTGTTCCGATTTGTGTTCATCGTAAAACTTTTGCAATCCAATCGAATCTGTTTTGGCTCTTTCCCAAATTTCTTTCTCCATCAAATCAAACAGTAACAAACCGTCTCGGTATTCTTCCATTACATTGGCAAACTCAGTAAACTCATTCTCCAAATTATCATCGTAATAGGCTGTTAATTGTGCTTCTAAGAATTTCTCGTATAGAGCATCAACCAATTTGGCTAACGGTTTAACGGTCATTCCGGATTTTTGCTGTTTGTCTATAAATTCTAAAAATGTTTTTCCTTCAATTTTTTTAGCGTTGATGGTCAACAAAGGTGTTGTATATTCTTTGGCATTTTCCGGTTGCTTCCATTTGGATTCATAGAAGTCATCGGTAACCAATTTGGCCAAAATTGCATACTGCTTGTTATCTTTTTTATAGGTGTATTTTTTTCTTAATTTTTCATTTAATGAAGCTGTGATTTTTTTTGATCTATCATCTTTCCCTACTTTGGTTTCCAACTCATTCTTCATTTCATCCAAAGAACGCACCGGATGTTTTTGAATTAGTTTGACAATATGCCAACCAAATTGTGATTGAAAAGGTTGAGATACTTCATTGGCTTGTTGCAAAGAAAAAGCAACATTTTCAAACTCTTCAGAACTCAATTGTCCGGAACCGAATTTATTCAACACACCACCTTTAGAAGAGGATGATTTATCTTCTGAAAACTGCTTGGCCAAATCCTCAAATTTTTCCCCTTGTTGGATTTTCTTGTAAATATCGTTGATAGTATTTTTGGCCTTATCTTGGTCAGTATCCTCCGGTTTGGGATTCAAAATCATGATATGCGCAACAGTTACTTCACCTCGGTTATTTCTAACGTCTTCTACTTTCAAAATATGATAGCCAAAGCGCGTTCTGATAATTTTTGACACCTTGCCTTTTGGCGTATTGTAGGCGGCATTTTCAAAAGCATACACCATTCTGAAAGCCGTGAAATACCCTAAATCACCTTTGTTTTCTTTGGCAGAAGGATCTTCGGAAAACTGAATAGCTAAAGCCCCAAAATCTGCTCCTTCTATGGCTTTTCGGCTGATATCTTCAATTTTTTTATAGGCTTTGAGCGTGTCTTCAGGAGTTGCATTTTCATCCACCATAATCAAGATATGCGATGCTTTAACTTCTTTTTGCAAACGATTATAACCTTCTTGAACAAGCTCTTGAGTGATTTTGGTATCGTTAAAATAGTTTTTGGCCAATTGCGTTCGGTAAGATTTTAACTCGCTTTGGTATTTTGGATTGTCTTGTAAACCTAACTTATAGGCTTTGTTTACTTTTAGTTTGTAACCTACAAAAAGTTCTAAATATTGGTTCAAATCTTTTTGAGATTCATCTTTTACCAATTCTAGGTTTTTCTTGTAAACCCTCGAAAATTCATCGGTATAATAAGGCTTATCGTTTATGGTAAACAAAACTTCTTTTGAATTATTTTGCCCTATTCCGTCTAATGACATTAAAAAGAACAATCCTAAAAAAAACTGTTTTAAACTCATGTTTTTATAATTTCTATTAAAAAATTTACAATTTAATATTGGTTTTTTCAACAAACCGAAAATGCTTTGGTTTATCGAGGTAACAATCAACAAAAGTAACAATTCAATCACATTATACAACTATAGAGCCTACTATTAACAAAAATTTATTAACAGAAAAATCACCCCGTTTTCCATTAATCAAAACAGACTGCAAATACATAACCAAATAATGGGTAAATAATAGTATTTTTGCAGACCATTTATTAAAAATCATGAGTTTTTTAAAAGAAATACAACGCCGCAGAACCTTTGGAATTATCTCGCATCCCGATGCCGGAAAGACTACACTTACTGAAAAGTTATTGCTTTTTGGAGGTGCGATTCAGGAAGCCGGAGCGGTAAAGAATAATAAAATCAAAAAAGGGGCTACATCCGATTTTATGGAGATTGAGCGTCAAAGAGGGATTTCGGTAGCGACCTCGGTTTTGGCCTTTAATTACAAAGACAAAAAAATCAATATTCTGGACACGCCCGGCCATAAGGATTTTGCCGAAGATACTTTTAGAACTTTGACAGCAGTTGACAGTGTTATTGTAGTGATTGACGTTGCCAAAGGGGTTGAAGAACAGACCGAAAAATTAGTCGAAGTTTGCCGAATGAGAAGCATTCCAATGATTGTGTTCATCAACAAACTAGACCGCGAAGGAAAAGATGCCTTTGATTTGATGGATGAAGTAGAGCAAAAATTAGGGCTAACCGTTACGCCTTTGAGTTTTCCTATCGGAATGGGTTATGATTTTCAAGGTATTTACAATATTTGGGAACAAAATATTAATCTTTTTAGCGGTGACAGTCGAAAAAACATTGAAGACACCATTGCCTTTTCCGACATTAACAGTCCGGAATTGGAAAAAATAATCGGTGAAAAACCGGCAGTAAAACTTAGAGACGAATTAGAATTAATCTCAGAAGTTTATCCTGCTTTTGACAGACAAAGTTATTTAGACGGCACTTTACAACCGGTATTTTTTGGCTCTGCTTTAAACAATTTCGGAGTAAGAGAATTATTGGATTGTTTTGTTGAAATTGCTCCGACACCAAGACCAAAAGAATCAGAAACAAGATTGGTAAAACCGGAAGAAGAAAAGATGACGGGTTTTGTCTTTAAAATACATGCCAATATGGATCCGAAACACCGTGACCGTTTGGCATTTGTTAAAATTGTTTCCGGAACGTTTGAAAGAAACAAGCCTTACACACACGTCCGATTGAACAAAAATTTGAAATTCTCGAGTCCGAATGCCTTTTTTGCAGAAAAAAAGGAGATTGTTGATATTTCCTATCCAGGTGATATTGTGGGTTTACACGACACCGGAAACTTCAAAATAGGCGACACTCTAACTGAAGGAGAATTGATGAGTTTTAAAGGAATTCCTAGTTTTTCTCCGGAGCATTTCCGATACATCAACAATGCTGATCCTTTAAAGGCCAAACAACTCGACAAAGGAGTTGATCAATTAATGGATGAAGGTGTGGCGCAGTTATTTACATTAGAAATGAACAACCGTAAAGTGATTGGAACCGTTGGTGCGCTGCAATATGAAGTGATTCAATACCGTTTGGAGCATGAATATGGCGCCAAGTGTAGCTATGAAAATTTCCCGGTACACAAAGCTTGTTGGGTAAAACCGACCGACCCGAAAAGCGAAGAGTTCAAAGAGTTTAAAAGAATCAAACAAAAATTCTTGGCACATGATAAATATGGTCAATTGGTATTTTTGGCCGACTCAGAGTTTACCATTCAAATGACTCAAAGTAAATTTCCTAATGTTAAATTATACTTTACTTCGGAGTTTGATTAATTGATTTAAGATTAATTCTGGTTTAAATATAAAAACACCCATTTATCAAGTATGAATAAGTGGGTGTTTTTAGTTATTTTAAAAAACCTATAGGAAGAATTATATTGTTCTTTTGGATTTCTTATAAGTATAAAAAACAAATAAAATTCCGACAATCAACAAGATTGTTAATTTACTGTCAATTGGGGCCGGTTGAGGATCATCACCTTCAAGACCGCCACCTCCATCGTCATCGCCGGGTTGGGCAAATGCCACAAAATCAAAGGCTAACAATAACAAGGTAACAAAATAAAATTTTAAACTATTTTTCATAACAATCACTTATGTATTTTTATATTTTTTAAAGACAACCTTACCTATCTTATTACTTTTTTAGTAACTACCAATCCATCTTGGGAAGTAATTTGAATCAAAAGAACTTCATTCGCCTGTCCGGTTGTTATAGTAACTTGTGAACTATTAATTTCACTTTTCTCCAACAACATTCTTCCTCTAATGTCAAATACTTTTACAGTAGACATAACCGTATTCCCGGTATTGATAACAAAATCATTAGTTTCGTTTTTGTATATAATCACTTGATTAGGATTGAATATTGGTGACCCAACTTCTAATGGCGATTGGTAAACAATTTCAAATCTATCTGCAAATGTTCCGGCATCAGAGGCAAAAGTATAAGCCGAAATATTTAAATTGTTATAAGTACCATTTAAATTGTCTTTGATAAATATATCTTGTGCGCCGGCGGTAAACAATCCGTCAACATGGTCAATTGCTAATGTATATGTTCCTGGATTTGTTACTTTAAAGTTTAAAGGAATTACATCAGTCGATTGGAATGGTAGAGCACGTCCTTGAATTACGTATTCTGTTGCACCTATTTTCGTATTTAAAGCTACAGCACCATCATTAAAATACTTACTATCAAATTCATCTGCACCTTGAGTTGCATTGGTAAAATAACCCACAACCATTTGTGAAAACTCGTTAGTTGCACCGGTTAAATTCAACCAAATTCTGTGGGCTTCATTGTTGGTGTTGTTTGTGCTTGGGTTGTTTCTGAAAAACTGGTCAGCATTATCGTCTGATCTTTGTCCGTTGTTAAACTCAACAGAAGTTGCCGCTCCTTTAGCCTCAACGATAAAACCTTGTCCGGTTCTGATAATTCCTAACGGACTTTCGGTGTAAGCCTCTCCATTATCTCCAAAGGTACTTGAGGCAGTATTCCAAGTACAATAAGACGGACTAGCTGTATTATTTGTTTTTCTCCAGAAATAAATAGTAGACTCAATATTTGAGCTATTATCAGCTGCAAACTGAGCAATATCAATAGCTGATGGATATGGATTTCCTATCAGGTTAAATCTTTGTCCAACTGCCACATTATTTAGGGTGATTGTTTTTGTTCCGTTATTTGGTGTTCCTGTAAAATTACCTGTCCATGTTGTCGGGGCTGTCGGATGGTTGTATGGAAGACGTATTAAATAACCTATTCCTGTAGCAAATGGAACACTATTGTTGTCTGTACCGTTTACACCAGAACCATTTAAACCTGTAACGTTAAATCCTACGCTATTGCTAAATAAATTTGTTGAAGTATTATAAGTATAAAAACGATTAGCAAAAGTAAATGGTGAGAAAGCATACAAACCTTGTCCTGAAACCGGTGATGACCACATTGTGTAATCTAAACGAATTAAAGGATTGCTGTTTCTTTTTACTATTGTTGAGCCTGAACCCGTGTTAGCTACGTCATTTACTTGTATTAAGTTAGCATTATTTTCAACAGTCAAAGTTCCATTGTTAACTATTACATCTGTAATAGTTAAATCAAACAAAGGATTAATTTTTAAGGTTGTTCCAGAATTTAATGTTAAAGTGTTTATACTAACATTTGATGAAATCTCTGGATAATTACTGGATGTGCTGATAGTTACATCTGACACAGAAGCCGGAACTATTCCACAAGACCAGTTCGCTGCATTTGTCCATGAAGTATTTACAGTGCCGGTCCATGTATTATTATTAGTTATTGTTACAACCCAACTTCCGCCAGATATTGTAAAAGAAGTGTTACAAGTATCATCTTTAGCATATCTTGTGTATGTGGTTGTAGTAGTTAATCCAGCCGGTGGGTCGTAACTTGCTGAATTAGATCCCGGAATATCATTCCCATTAGCTTGCCATTTATAGGTAATGGTCTCATCTCCTCCACTGGCAACAGTTGCATTACCAATAGAAGCAGGATCTCCATTATAACAAATTGTTTCTCCTGTTGTTAAAATAGCTCCGGAAGTAAAAGTTGCGTATACCGTTGCGGTAACTGCAGTTCTTGTTCCGGAAACACAACCGGTTGTAGTATTTCTGGCCTCAGCATAATAAATTGTTGTTGAAGAAATACTTGGGGTTGTATAAGTGGTAGAATTGCTTAATAGTAAAGTTCCTCCTGATGAAGCATCATACCAATCTACTGTTTCACCACCGCTAACATTAGCTGAAATATTTACGGTTCCTGTACTACATATTGCACCATTTGTTCCTAAAGGTGCATTTGGCAAAGCAATTACTGAAAGTGTGCCGTCAGTGTAAGTAATGTTATAATTGGAAGCAGTAAAAGTACCTCCCGTTGCTGATGATGGCGTTATTGCATATGTACCAACAGCAGCACCCGAAGCAGCACCTGAACTTGATAATGTTACACTTCCGATAGTTTCACTATTTTGTAATCCACTTGAAGTAAAAGCAGACGTTCCTAATGCATAAGTTGTTCCAAAACATTTTGAAGCATTATCTGCTGTAATGGTTAAAGGTGCAGCAGTTACCGTTAGTGTCCCGGAATTAGAGGTATAAGTTATAGAATAATTACTTGCTGTAAATGTACCACCGGTTGCGGCAGATGCAGTAATTGTTGAAGTGCTTCCTACTGCATCAGTCGAAGCTAAAGCTCCTGACCCGTAAGTCAAAGTTACGGTTCCTATACTCTCTCCGTTTTGCAATCCTACAGAACCGAATGCTGTTGAACCTGTTATGGGTGTTGATTGAGTTGAACCATAAACTTTAGTTCCGTTATTAGCTGTAATGGTTAAAGAAGCCGGATTAACAGTAAGAGTACCGTCATTATATGTAATAGTGTAATTACTAGCTGTAAAAGTACCGCCAGTAGCAAGTGAAGGAACAATATTATAAGAACCTACAGCAGCAGTTGCAATAGCTCCCGTACTGGCAATGGTTATGCTTCCTATTGTTTCACCATTTTGTAATCCTATTGATGAAAAAGCTGTTGAGCCTGATCCTACTGTATATGTTTGTCCGTAAGTTTTGCTTCCATTATTAGCCGTAATGCTTAAAGCTGCTGTTGTAATATCAGCAGTTAAACTTGGTTGCGACACAGTATAATTAGTGTTAGGAGCTGTGTAGCCTGTTACAGTAACGGGCTTACCGTTACCAACCGTTGCTGTATTAAAGTTAGCTGAAGGAGAACCAGTAACACTAAAGCTTTCTCCATTTTGCAATCCAACATAAGCTGCAGTTCCGCTTAGAGTAGTGGTTGTCAATCCATCATAAGTTTTATTGTCGGCAGTTATTCCTGTAATGGTTAAAGGTGCCGTAGTTACTGTTCCACTACAAGCAATTGTAATCCCCGTAACTCCACCTCCTCCAAAAGTAATGTTTTCGTTGTAAGTTCCCACTGCTGTTGTGCCTTTCAAACGAACCCAAACATTAGCACCTGATAAACTTCCTCCGGCTGCTGTTAAAGTTGCTGTTGCACCAAATCCTGACGTTGATGAAGTAGTGGATACTTCATAATTGGTTGACCCATTTACTGTAATCGTTGCAGTTGCTGGAATTAAACCCGCTCCATTAACTTGAAAAGTTTGTACTGGAGCAGAGCCGTAAGAATTCGATCCAAATGCCAATGAAGTAGTAGCTGAACCAAGCACTGAACCGTTGAAAGTGAAGTCATTAATTGCGTAAGCTCTGGAAGCGGCACTACCATTAGTAGCATTAAACCCGTAAAATCTGAAAGAAGTGGCTGCTGATAAATTTTGATAATTTGCACCGGACAAACTTATTGTAGTTCCGGCTGCATTAGGTGTCCCAACATTGGTAGTAAAATTATCCGAAGCGGCGTCTGACCTGAAAGCAAAAGAAGTAGGTGCTCTACTTCCCGAGGTTCCGGTGTAGACAAAACTGTTCATACTTACTTTGTAACCCGTTGAAGGCGTAATTGTGAAACTAAAATATTGTCCTGTATTTATGGTAGCACTTGTAGTCCAATCACCAACATTGTAAGTATTTGTTGATGTTAATGCTGACAAAACGGCGGCATAACCAATTCCGCTCACAGTTATATTGGAATTCACTGTTTGTCCTGTAGTATATGGATTCGCAACGGCCGGATTGGTCCCTGTAATCGGATTGGTCCAAATACTGGTTTGTCCTATAGCATTTAAGCTTATTAAGAAAAAACAAACTAAGAAAAGAGACTTGTTTATTGGCTTTAAAAAAACACTCGCTTTTTTACTTGAATTTGAATTAGGTAAAAATCTTTTCATATACTAAATTTTATTTTTTTAGACTTGAGGTTTATAGGTTTGCAAACTTACTACTTTAAAAATGTTTAACGAAAAAAAAATTGTCAAACAACAAGAAAACATCGATAAATTAATGTAATTATTTTTTAAAAAATTAATTTATTCGATGAAATACTTCTTCGGATAAATTTAACAATATAAAACCTAACAAAAATACTGTTTTTTACACAGTTAGCATTAACTTTAGAACAACAAATTGTATTTTTAATATTAATGCTTAGGTTGTAAAACTACAAAAAAAACAATATGTAAGAAGTTATGATTTAATTATTTAGAACTAAATCGTTTTCGTGATATGCAATAGTAAGAAGAAATTGAGCATAATTACATATTGACAAATATAGATTTTCAAAAACATCACCAAAAGCAAAACCCTCTCAATTGCTTAAGAGGGTTTATATTTAAAAAAAATATTTAATTTAGGCTTGACCGGCAGGACCAAAATTCAAAGGAATTGGAGGTTGCTCTGTATCCTTGATTTCGCCGTTAGCTAATTCAAATCGGTGGATGTTTTCACCTAATGCTTTCAGAAATCTTTTAGCATGTTGCGGTGTTAACACAATTCTCGATTTTACTTTAGCCTTAGGCACGCCCGGCATGATGGTTACAAAGTCAACTACAAATTCTGAAGCTGAATGGTTGATGATGGCCAAATTGGAATAGATTCCCTCGGCTGTTTTCTCATCCAACTCAATATTAATTTGACCTTGTTGCTGATTATTATCACTCATTTGATATTAGATTTTAAATATTAGATATTAAATTTATACTCTTACTATTAAAAAAGCCACTAATTTAAGATTTAAAGTAGTGGCTTTTGTTAAATTTAACTATTAATATGGCTATTAATAGATGTATTCTTCTTTGTTGGCCATAATTTCATTGTAATCTTCTTTCGAACCTACAATAGTGTGATCGTAATCTCTCATACCGGTACCGGCAGGAATTCTGTGCCCAACAATAACATTTTCTTTAAGACCTTCTAAGGTATCTACTTTACCGGCTACTGCGGCTTCGTTTAATACTTTTGTAGTCTCTTGGAACGATGCTGCCGAGATAAATGATTTGGTTTGTAACGATGCTCTCGTGATACCTTGAAGTACCGGAGTTGCTGTAGCGGTGATTACATCACGAGCCACAACTTGGTTTTTATCATTACGTTTTAACAATGAATTTTCATCTCTTAACTCACGTGGCGATACGATTTGACCCGGTTTTAACACCTCTGAATCTCCGGCATCCTCTACCACTTTCATTCCGTATAATTTATCGTTTTCTTCGATAAAGTCTGCGGTGTGTATTAGTTGCTCTTCCAAGAATAAAGTATCTCCCGGATCTTGCACTTGTACTTTACGCATCATTTGACGAATAACAACCTCAAAGTGTTTGTCATTGATTTTTACCCCTTGTAAACGGTAAACCTCTTGAATCTCATTAACCAAATACTGTTGAACAGCTGATGGCCCTTGAATTCTTAAGATATCATCCGGAGTAATTGCTCCGTCAGACAAAGGCACACCCGCTTTTACGAAGTCATTTTCTTGAACCAAGATTTGACTTGATAATTTCACTAAGTATTTCTTCACCTCACCAAATTTAGATTCGATGATAATCTCACGGTTACCTCTTTTGATTTTTCCAAAAGAAACTACACCATCAATTTCAGAAACTACCGCAGGGTTTGAAGGATTACGAGCTTCTAACAACTCTGTAATTCTTGGTAAACCTCCGGTGATATCGCCTGCTTTAGAAGAACGACGAGGAATTTTCACCAAGATTTTACCGGCTTTAATTTTTTCTCCGTCTTCTACCATAAGGTGAGCACCAACCGGTAAGTTGTAAGAACGGATTAACTCTCCGTCTTTACCGTAAACCAATAAGGTTGGGATTAATTTTTTATTTCTTCCCTCAGAAATTACTTTTTCTTGGAAACCGGTTTGCTCATCAATCTCCACCTGGAACGATTGTCCTTGCTCTAAATCTTCATAAGCAATTTTTCCGGTAAATTCAGAAACGATAACTCCGTTGTATGGATCCCATTTACAGATAGTAGCACCTTTTTCAACCACATCTCCATCTTTCACACTGATAACAGAACCATAAGGAATATTGTGCGTACTTAATAAGATTCCGGTTTTAACATCAACCAATTTCAATTCAGTAGAACGAGAAACTACAATATCTACTTTATTGCCTTCTGTATCTTCTCCAACAACCGTTTTCAAATCTTCGATTTCCAATCTTCCTCCGAATCTTGCAACGATGCTTGATTCTTCTGAAACACCACCTGCAACACCACCAACGTGGAAAGTACGTAGTGTCAACTGTGTTCCCGGTTCTCCAATGGACTGAGCTGCGATTACTCCGACAGCTTCCCCTTTTTGAGTCATTTTCCCGGTGGCTAAGTTTCTTCCGTAACATTTAGCACAGATTCCTTTCTTAGCTTCACAAGTCAATGGCGAACGTACGTCAACTTTCTCTAATGGAGATTCTTCGATAGCTTTTACAATCGCCTCAGTGATTTGCTCTCCTGAGTGAACTAATATCTCGTTAGTCAACGGATTGATAACATCTTGTAACGCTACACGTCCTAAGATTCTCTCTCCTAAAGTTTCAACGATTTCTTCATTTTTCTTCAAAGCCGAAACTTCGATTCCTCTTAACGTACCACAATCTACTGAGTTTACAATTACGTCTTGAGAAACGTCATGTAAACGACGAGTCAAGTAACCTGCATCGGCCGTTTTCAAAGCGGTATCCGCTAATCCTTTACGAGCACCGTGGGTAGAGATGAAGTATTCCAAAATCGAAAGTCCTTCTTTAAAGTTGGAAAGAATCGGGTTTTCGATAATTTCACCACCACCGGCTGTTGATTTTTTCGGTTTAGCCATCAAACCACGCATACCGGTTAACTGACGAATCTGTTCTTTAGATCCACGTGCTCCGGAGTCAAGCATCATATATACCGAGTTGAAACCTTGTTGGTCTTCACGAATATTTTTCATGGCCAACTCAGTCAACAATGCATTCGTTGAAGTCCAAACATCAATTACTTGGTTGTAACGCTCGTTGTTGGTGATAAGACCCATGTTATAGTTCATGGTAATTCCGTCAACTTGCTCACGAGCATCAGCGATTAATTCATCTTTTCTTTGCGGAATGATAATATCACCTAATGAGAATGACAATCCACCTTTGAAAGCGAATTTATACCCCATATCTTTCATGTTATCAAGGAAGGCAGCCGTTGTTGGAACATCCGTTACAGCAAGGATTTTTCCGATGATATCACGTAAAGATTTTTTAGTTAATACTTCATTGATATAACCTGCTGCTTGCGGTACTACTTCATTAAATAATACTCTACCGGCAGTAGTTTGGATAATTTTATAAACCAATTCTCCATTTTCATTGAAGTCTTTGGCTCTGATTTTTACACGAGCATTCAACTCTAATCTGCCTTCATTCAAAGCAATATTTACTTCTTCAGCAGAATAGAAAGTTAAGCCTTCCCCTAAAATAGGGTGTTCCGGTGTAGACAATCTTTCTTTGGTCATGTAGTACAGACCCAAAACCATGTCTTGAGAAGGAACCGTGATTGGAGCACCATTCGCCGGGTTTAAGATATTATGAGAAGCCAACATTAACAATTGAGCTTCCAAAATAGCTTCCGGTCCTAACGGTAAGTGAACCGCCATTTGGTCACCATCAAAATCCGCGTTAAAAGCCGTACATACTAACGGGTGTAACTGGATTGCTTTTCCTTCAATTAATTTAGGTTGGAAAGCTTGGATACCTAATCTGTGTAACGTAGGAGCACGGTTTAGTAATACCGGGTGACCTTTGATTACATTTTCAAGGATATCCCAAACTACCGGCTCTTTTTTGTCGATGATTTTCTTAGCTGACTTAACCGTTTTAACGATTCCTCTTTCAATTAACTTACGAATAACGAATGGTTTGTACAATTCAGCCGCCATATCTTTTGGCAAACCACATTCGAACAATTTCATTTCCGGTCCAACAACAATTACCGAACGAGCAGAATAATCTACACGTTTTCCTAATAAGTTTTGACGGAAACGACCTTGTTTACCTTTCAATGAATCAGAAAGTGATTTCAATGGTCTGTTTGATTCTGTTTTAACCGCAGAAGCTTTACGTGTGTTGTCAAATAAGGAATCTACTGATTCTTGTAACATACGTTTTTCGTTTCTCAAGATTACTTCCGGAGCTTTGATTTCCATCAATCTTTTCAAACGGTTGTTACGGATGATAACTCTTCTGTACAAATCGTTCAAATCGGAAGTAGCAAAACGACCTCCATCAAGCGGCACCAACGGACGCAATTCTGGCGGAATCACCGGAATTACCTTCAAAATCATCCATTCCGGACGGTTTTCTCTGTTCAAGTTCGATTCGCGGAACGACTCTACTACTTGTAATCTTTTTAACGCTTCTGTTTTTCTTTGTTTAGACGTTTCGTTGTTAGCGCTGTGACGCAACTCGTATGACAAGGCATCTAAGTCGGTACGAGCTAACAGGTCCATAATACATTCAGCACCCATTTTGGCGATGAATTTATTCGGATCATTGTCATCCAAATATTGGTTTTCCATCGGAAGCGTATCTAAAATATTTAGATATTCTTCTTCTGTTAAGAAGTCTAATCGGTTTAATGATTCTCCATCGGCATTTTGAGCAATACCAGCTTGGATTACTACGTATCTTTCGTAGTAAATAATCATATCTAATTTTTTAGACGGTAACCCTAGGATATAACCAATTTTGTTTGGTAAAGAACGGAAGTACCAAATGTGAGCAATTGGCACTACTAAATTGATGTGACCAACTCTGTCTCTACGTACTTTTTTCTCGGTAACTTCTACACCACAACGGTCACAAACGATTCCTTTGTATCGGATTCTTTTGTATTTACCACAAGCACATTCGAAATCCTTTACAGGTCCGAAGATACGCTCACAGAAAAGACCGTCACGTTCCGGTTTGTGGGTTCTATAGTTGATAGTTTCCGGCTTCAAAACCTCACCTCTTGACTCAGCCAAGATGGATTCCGGAGAAGCTAGTCCTATCGAAATTCTGTCAAATCTTTTGATAGTATTTTTAGTATCTTTATTTCTATTCATCATAGTCGTAACTTTTAAAGTGTTCAGTATTCAGTAGTCAGTGTTCAAATAATGTATCCGAACACTGCCACTGCCAACTATTTTTATTCTTCTAATCTGATGTCTAATCCAAGACCTTTCAATTCATGCATTAATACATTGAAAGATTCCGGTAATCCCGGTTCCGGCATAGTTTCTCCCTTAACGATTGCTTCGTAAGTTTTAGCTCTACCGATTACGTCATCCGATTTAACAGTCAAAATTTCTCTAAGCGTGCTTGAGGCTCCATAAGCTTCAAGTGCCCAAACCTCCATTTCTCCGAAACGCTGACCTCCGAACTGGGCTTTACCTCCCAATGGTTGTTGCGTAATCAATGAGTATGGACCTATAGAACGTGCGTGCATTTTATCGTCTACCATGTGTCCTAATTTCAACATGTAGATTACTCCTACTGTTGCCGGTTGGTGGAAACGTTCTCCTGTTCCTCCATCATACAAGTAAGTATGACCGAAACGCGGAATACCTGCTTCATCTGTCAATTCATTGATTTGGTCTAAAGTGGCTCCGTCAAAAATTGGAGTAGCAAATTTTCTACCCAAGTTCATTCCGGCCCAACCTAAAACGGTTTCATAAATCTGACCGATGTTCATACGAGATGGTACCCCTAGTGGATTCAATACGATATCTACCGGTGTTCCGTCTTCTAAGAACGGCATGTCTTCATGACGAACGATACGAGCCACAATACCTTTGTTTCCGTGACGTCCCGCCATTTTATCACCCACTTTCAATTTACGTTTCTTAGCGATGTATACTTTCGCTAATTTCAAGATACCGGCTGGTAATTCGTCTCCAACAGTGATGGTAAATTTCTCTCTTCTTAAAGCACCTTGTAAATCGTTTAATTTTATTTTATAGTTGTGAATTAAGTCGTTAACCAAACGGTTAGTTTCATCATCAGCAACCCATTGTCCTTTGGTTAAGTGAGCGAAATCTTCCACGGCATGTAACATTTTCTGAGTATACTTTTTACCTTTTGGTAAAACTTCTTCTCCTAAATCGTTCATGACACCTTGCGATGTTTTTCCGTTAACGATGTTGAATAATTTGTCAACCAATTTGTCTTTTAACTCTACAAATTTGGTTTCGAATTCCATTTCCAAAGACGTCAAATCGTCTTTATCTTTGGTACGTTTCTTTTTATCTTTTACCGCTCTCGCGAATAATTTTTTGTCTAAAACCACACCGTGTAAAGATGGAGAAGCTTTCAATGAAGCATCTTTTACATCTCCTGCTTTATCTCCGAAGATGGCTCTTAACAATTTCTCTTCCGGTGTAGGATCTGATTCTCCTTTTGGTGTAATTTTTCCGATTAGAATGTCGCCAGGTTTAACTTCGGCTCCAATTCTGATCATTCCGTTTTCATCTAAGTCTTTGGTAGCTTCTTCAGAAACGTTCGGGATATCATTAGTTAATTCTTCGTTACCTAATTTGGTATCTCTAACTTCTAATGAATAATCATCCACGTGGATAGACGTGAAAATATCATCGCGAACTACCTTTTCAGAAATTACAATCGCATCCTCGAAGTTGTACCCTTTCCATGGCATAAAGGCCACTTTAAGGTTTCTTCCTAATGCTAATTCACCGTTTTGAGTGGCGTATCCTTCACAAAGTACTTGACCTAATTTCACTCTGTCCCCTTTTCTTACGATAGGTTTTAGGTTGATGGATGTACTTTGGTTCGTTTTTCTGAATTTGATTAATTGGTATGTTTTTTCGTCCGGGTCGAAGCTTACCATTCTTTCTTCTTCTGTTCTGTCGTATTTAATGGTAATCATATTGGCATCAACGTACTCAACAGTACCATCGCCTTCTGCATTAATTAATACTCTTGAATCAGAAGCTACTTGGCGCTCTAAACCGGTTCCAACAATTGGGGCTTCAGGACGTAATAATGGTACGGCCTGACGCATCATGTTGGATCCCATCAACGCACGGTTCGCATCATCGTGTTCCAAGAACGGAATTAACGAAGCCGAAATCGAAGCAATTTGGTTCGGTGCAACGTCTGTATAGTGAATTTCTGTTGGATCAACAACCGGGAAATCACCTTCTTCACGGGCAATAACTTTATCGGCTGTAATCTTTCCGTTATCGTTCATGGCGATATTGGCCTGCGCAATCATCTTTCCTTCTTCCTCTTCGGCGCTTAAATAAATAGGTTCTGAAGTCAAGTCAACGGTACCGTTTTTCACTTCGCGGTAAGGCGTTTCGATGAATCCCATTCCGTTTACTTTGGCATAAACTCCAAGTGAGGAAATCAAACCAATGTTTGGTCCTTCCGGCGTTTCAATCGGACACAATCTTCCGTAGTGCGTGTAGTGAACGTCACGTACCTCGAAACCGGCTCTTTCTCTTGAAAGTCCACCCGGTCCAAGGGCAGATAATCTTCTTTTGTGGGTAATCTCAGCTAGTGGATTCGTTTGGTCCATGAATTGAGACAACTGGTTCGTACCAAAGAAAGAGTTGATTACCGACGACAATGTTTTAGCATTGATCAAATCGATTGGGGTAAATACCTCGTTATCTCTAACGTTCATTCTTTCACGGATAGTACGTGCCATACGGGCTAAACCTACACCGAATTGTTGAGACAATTGCTCCCCAACGGTACGTACACGACGGTTTGACAAGTGATCAATATCATCAATCTCTGCTTTAGAGTTGATTAATTCGATTAAGTACTTCACAATCGTGATG
The DNA here is from genome assembly GCF_030643905.1 of Flavobacterium sp. IMCC34852. NCBI lineage: Bacteria > Pseudomonadati > Bacteroidota > Flavobacteriia > Flavobacteriales > Flavobacteriaceae > Flavobacterium > Flavobacterium rivulicola. The sequence goes on from NZ_CP121446.1 coordinate 3,104,375, forward strand.
ATATCTTCTTTGGTCAAGACTTGCTTTTCCATTGGGATATCAAGGTTCAATTTTTTGTTCATTCTGTAACGACCAACTTCACCTAAGTTATAACGTTGGTCAGAGAAGAATAATTTATCTATGATGCCACGAGCAGTTTCTTCATCAGGCGGTTCTGCATTACGCAACTGACGGTAAATGTGCTCAACAGCTTCTTTTTCTGAGTTTGTTGGGTCTTTTTGTAACGTGTTGTGGATGATGGCATAATCACCTTGATTGGCATCTTCCTTGTGTAACAAAATAGATTTTACGTTAGAATCGATGATTTCTTCTACGTTATCTTTGTCGATAATAGTATCACGATCTAAGATAATTTCGTTACGTTCGATAGATACTACTTCTCCGGTATCCTCATCAACGAAATCTTCGTGCCAAGTGTTCAACACTCTCGCGGCTAATCTTCTTCCTACGTATTTCTTAAGACCGGTTTTTGAAACTTTGATTTCTTCTGCAAGGTCAAATATTTCAAGGATGTCCTTATCTCTTTCAAATCCGATAGCACGGAAAAGAGTGGTCACCGGTAATTTTTTCTTTCTATCGATATAAGCATACATTACGCTGTTGATATCGGTAGCAAATTCAATCCATGACCCTTTGAAAGGAATAACTCTGGCAGAATACAACTTAGTTCCATTAGCATGGAAAGACTGACCAAAGAAAACGCCCGGAGAACGGTGTAACTGAGAAACTACCACACGTTCGGCACCATTGATCACGAAAGTTCCGCTTGGTGTCATGTAGGGAATTGTTCCAAGATACACATCTTGTACAATCGTTTCAAAATCTTCGTGTTCCGGATCGGTACAGTATAGTTTTAGTCTGGCTTTTAAAGGCACACTATAAGTTAAACCTCTTTCGATACACTCTTGAATGGTGTAACGCGGTGGGTCAACAAAATAATCCAGGAATTCCAATACAAATTGGTTTCTTGTATCAGTAATTGGAAAGTTTTCCATGAAGGTGTTATATAACCCTTCGTTGCCTCTTTCATCAGATTTGGTTTCCAATTGGAAGAAATCTTTAAAAGATTTTACCTGAACATCCAGAAAATCGGGATATTGCGGTATGTTTTTAGTAGAGGCAAAATTCAATCTTTCAGTCTGATTTGTTATCATCAATGGACAAAATTTTGATTTAAAAAAAGTAATTTTTGTGTGTAAGCACACGGTTTGATTCTACTTTTCCTTTATTTGATAACCAATACCTCTTAAAAATAAACCAGGAAAATTAGTTCGTTTTCTTCTTCGTATGGGTTAAAAGTTTTTCGTATTTGGTTTTATTTAAGACAATAATTTTATTATACGAAAAATGGTTTAGGCCCTTGGACGCATTTATCCAAGGCCTAAACCTAGTTCTAAAACCGGTGTTGGATTATTTTAACTCAACAACAGCTCCAGCTTCTTCTAAAGATTTTTTCAAACCTTCAGCTTCTGCTTTAGATACTCCTTCTTTGATGTTTGCAGGTGCACCATCAACGATATCTTTTGCTTCTTTAAGACCTAAACCTGTAAGTTCTTTTACAGCTTTAACTACTGCTAATTTAGAAGCACCAGCATCTTTCAATACTACTGTGAATTCTGTTTGCTCTTCAGCAGCTCCGGCATCACCACCACCAGCAGCAACTACTACTGCTGCAGCAGCTGGTTCAATACCATACTCATCTTTTAATATTGTAGCTAAATCGTTAACTTCTTTTACTGTTAGGTTAACTAATTGTTCTGCGAATTGTTTCAAATCTGCCATTTTTTCTATCGTTTAAAATGTTCTTTAATTATTATTTTTTTAGTCTGCTCTAATTATTCTGCTGCCTCGCCTTTTTGTTCAGCATTGTTTAATAACGCTGAAATAATACGTTGCGCAGGAGATTGAAGTAATCCGATGATTTCTCCAATAACTTCTTCTTTAGATTTAAGAGATGCTAGGCTGTCTAACAAGTTATCTCCAATGTAGATTTCTTGGTTGATATAAGCACCTTTGAAAACAGGTTTATCTGATTTCTTTCTAAAATCTTTAATGATTTTTGCCGGAGCATTGGCGATGTCTGCAATAAAAATGGAAGAATTTCCTTTTAATACAGAAGCTAAATCACCGTAATCATTTGCGGAAGCTTCCATTGCTTTTTCAAGCAAAGTATTTTTTACTACTTCTAATTTGATACCTGCTTTGAAACAAGCTCTTCTTAGATTTGAAGTAGTTTCTGCATCTAACCCAGAGGTGTCAGCAATATATACAATATTACTTTCCGCCAACTTTGCAGTTAAATCTTCTATCGCGATTGATTTTTCTTCTCTTGTCATAATAAAATTTGTTTAACTACCAATTATACAGCTTTAGGATCTAAAGCGATAGCAGGACTCATAGTACTTGACAAGTGAATTGACTTGATGTAAGTACCTTTTGCTGCAGTTGGTTTTAATTTAAGTAATGTTTGAATGATCTCGTGAGCGTTGTCTACAATCTTATCCGCTTCGAAAGAAATTCTTCCGATACCGGCGTGAACGATTCCAGTTTTATCCACTTTAAAGTCGATTTTACCCGCTTTTACTTCAGCAACAGCTTTACCAATTTCCATAGTAACTGTTCCCGTTTTTGGGTTTGGCATTAAACCTCTTGGACCTAATACACGTCCTAATGGTCCTAATTTACCCATGATAGCCGGCATAGTGATGATTACATCAACATCTGTCCAACCATCTTTAATTTTTTGAAGGTAATCGTCTAATCCTACGAAATCAGCTCCGGCAGCTTTTGCTTCAGCTTCTTTGTCCGGAGTAACTAAAGCCAAAACTTTAGTGTCTTTACCGGTTCCGTGAGGAAGAGTCACAACACCTCTTACCATTTGGTTTGCTTTTCTTGGATCTACTCCTAAACGAACAGCAATGTCTACAGACTCATCAAATTTTGCAGAAGCAACATTCTTCAATAAAGACGAAGCGTCTTTTAATGAATACAATTTGTTTTTCTCAATCTTTGCAGCAGCCTCTTTTTGTTTTTTTGTCAATTTTGCCATGTCTTACGCTTGTTTTAGCGGAGAATCTCCAGTTACAGTTAATCCCATTGATCTAGCTGTTCCAGCAACCATGCTCATAGCAGATTCGATAGTGAATGCATTTAAATCAGGCATCTTGTCTTCGGCAATCGTTTTGATTTGGTCCCAGCTTACGCTACCCACTTTACGACGATTTGGCTCTCCAGAACCGGATTTTAATTTGGCAGCATCCAATAATTGAATTGCAGCAGGCGGAGTTTTCACGACAAAATCAAACGATTTGTCTTTGTACACGGTAATTTGTACCGGTAACACTTTGCCGGGTTGATCTTGAGTTCTCGCATTGAATTGCTTACAGAACTCCATGATATTAACTCCAGCAGCTCCCAAAGCAGGTCCAACCGGTGGCGACGGGTTCGCAGCACCTCCCTTAACTTGTAGTTTAACTACTTTACTAATTTCTTTAGCCATTGTTTAAAAATTTTACATCTCTCAATTGGAAGCGATTGATGCGGTTATAATATATATGTAACAAAAATTATACTTTTTCAACTTGCATAAAGCTCAATTCTAATGGAGTTTTTCTTCCGAAAATTTTCACCATCACTTCCAGCTTACGCTTTTCTTCATTGATTTTATCAATAGTTCCGTTGAAACCATTGAAAGGACCATCAATAACCTTGATTGTTTCACCTATACTGAAAGGAATGCTTTGGGTATCAGTATTGACAGCCAATTCATCGACTTTTCCAAGCATTCTGTTAACTTCTGACATTCTTAAAGGCACCGGATCTCCTCCTTTAACTTCACCCAAAAAACCAATCACACCGGTAATCGATTTAATGATGTGTGGAATTTCACCAACCAAATTAGCTTCAATCATGACATAACCAGGAAAATATACCTTATCCTTAGCTATCTTTTTCCCATCTCTAACTTGCACCACTTTTTCAGTCGGAACAAGCACTTGAGAGATATAATCTGACATGCCAAGTCTGTTAATTTCAGTTTCGATATAAGCTTTTACCTTATTCTCTTGACCGCTAACAGCCCTAACGACATACCATTTTTTTACATTAATATCAGCCATTATAGAATAATTAAGGTTTTAACCATTTAAAGAAACCGGCAATTACTTTTGCACAAGCTTCATCAACACCCCAAGTTGCCAAAGCAAAAACAATTGAAAATACAGCCACTACAATAGTGAATTTTTGAACCTCAGCCCATTCCGGCCAAGTAACATTTGTTTTCAATTCTTCAAATGCCTCTGATATATAGTTAACAATTTTTGTCATTGTAAATTATTTTTTTGCACGGGCGGAGGGATTCGAACCCCCATCAACGGTTTTGGAGACCGCTATTCTACCCTTGAACTACGCCCGTTTATTAAAAACCAGTGTCGTTCTAAAAAACGACACTGGTAATTTATTTAATTTGATAATTAGTCTTCGATTGAAGTAACCTGACCAGCACCAACTGTTCTACCACCTTCACGGATAGCGAAACGCAAACCTACGTTTAATGCAATTGGGCTTAACAAAGCAACATCAATAGTTAAGTTATCACCTGGCATTACCATCTCTACACCAGCTGGTAAAGAAATAACTCCTGTTACGTCAGTAGTACGTACGTAGAACTGTGGACGGTAGTTATTGTGGAATGGAGTGTGACGACCACCTTCTTCTTTTTTCAAGATATAAACCTCTGCTTTAAATTTAGCGTGTGGTTTTACAGAACCTGGTTTACAAATAACCATACCTCTTTTGATATCAGCTTTATCGATACCTCTTAACAAAAGACCTACGTTATCTCCAGCTTCACCTCTATCAAGGATTTTACGGAACATCTCAACTCCAGTGATTGTAGAAGTCAATTTGTCAGCTCCCATACCGATGATTTCAACAGGATCTCCAGTATTAGCAACTCCAGTTTCGATACGACCTGTAGCAACAGTTCCACGACCTGTAATTGTAAATACGTCCTCAACCGGCATCAAGAATGGTTTTGCGTTGTCACGTACCGGCTCTTCAATCCAGTTATCAACAGCTTCCATCAATTCGATGATTTTTGGTACCCAATTTGGATCATTGTTCAATCCACCTAAAGCAGAACCTTGAACTACAGGACCATTATCTCCGTCGTATTCGTAGAAAGACAATAAGTCTCTGATTTCCATTTCTACTAATTCTAATAATTCCGCGTCATCAACCATATCCACTTTGTTCATGAATACAACGATTCTAGGAATACCAACCTGACGTCCTAAAAGGATGTGCTCACGAGTTTGTGGCATTGGTCCGTCTGTTGCAGCAACTACTAAAATAGCACCGTCCATTTGAGCAGCACCAGTAACCATGTTCTTAACGTAATCCGCGTGACCTGGACAGTCAACGTGTGCGTAGTGACGGTTAGCAGTTTCGTACTCAACGTGTGAAGTATTGATAGTAATACCTCTTTCTTTTTCTTCCGGAGCGTTATCAATTTGGTCAAATGATTTCGCTTGACAATAACCAGCATCAGACAATACTTTAGTGATAGCTGCAGTTAAAGTAGTCTTTCCGTGATCTACGTGTCCGATAGTACCTATATTTAAGTGTGGTTTCGAACGATTAAAATTTTCTTTTGCCATTTTACTTAATTTTTAATCTTAGTTTATATATTAGTGTTCAAATTTTACAATTTTGAGCCAACTACGGGAATTGAACCCGTGACCTCTTCCTTACCAAGGAAGCACTCTACCCCTGAGCTAAGTCGGCTTGTGCCTAGTCCAGAAGTTAGACCTCAGAATTCAGAAACTTCCAAACCCTTATCTCTAAATTCTAACCATTTTGGATCATCAACACACGGTTGAATTTCCGGTTTTGGATTAACGCCTTTTAGGCGATGATCCTGATAAGGCGTTGCCTTATCCAAGCTTTAAAACGAATTTACTCGAAAGTAAACTTTCGGATAAATCCTTGTTTAAATCTTGTGGGGAGAGCAGGATTCGAACCTGCGAAGATGTAATCAGCGGATTTACAGTCCGCCCTCGTTGGCCGCTTGAGTATCTCCCCTAACCTTTTTATTTTCAATACTATAAAGAACAGAGCCGATGGAGGGACTCGAACCCACGACCTGCTGATTACAAATCAGCTGCTCTAGCCAACTGAGCTACACCGGCAAACAATAAAAAAGTCCGCTATTTCTAACGGACTGCAAATGTATGGATTTTATCTTTTAATCAAAACATTTTTATAAAAAAATTTATCTTATATATGTGTTCTAATTTTTTCCTTTCTTTTTACCAATAATCTTTCTAAAGATTCTGATGATAACTCTACTGCTTCCTCAAATGTTTTGCATTGTTTCTTTACCATAAAATCATCTCCCGGAACGTGAATTTTTACTTCTACTACTTTATTTTCTTTCTCACTAGTATTATCAACCTTTAAAAAAACATCTGACGAAACTACTTTGTCGTAGAATTTTTCCAGTTTACCTAATCTTTCATTGATGAAATCAACCAGCTTTCTGTCGACAGTGAAATTTACTGCATGAACATTTACCTTCATAATTAAATTTTTATTGATTAAACATTGTAGAATTATTTTTTGTTTCTCGGATGAGCACTACCGTAAACCTTTTTAAGTTCCGCTAAACTGCTGTGAGTGTAGACTTGGGTAGAGGCCAAACTTGAATGCCCTAATAATTCTTTAACCGAATTAATATCCGCCCCATTATTAAGAAGATGTGTCGCAAACGTATGTCTTAATATATGCGGACTTTTTTTCACCTTCTCGGAGACATTACTAAAGTAATAATTTATTAAACGATAAACAAACGAATCGTTCAATTTAACGCCTTTTAACAGTAGAAAAAAATACTCTCCATCTACAATCCTTTGTAAACCTGACCTTTCGCTTGTATATAATTTTATTTGATTTTCAACTATGGGCAAAATCGGTATAATCCTTTCCTTATTTCTTTTCCCTAAAACTTTTAAAGTACCGTTTGACAAATCAACATTGTGACACCTCAGATTAATCAACTCCGCTCTACGAATTCCGGTGGTGTAAAACAAATCAACAATCAACTTATCACGAATACCTTCAAAATCATCCGTATAAGTAATCTGGTTTAAAACCAAATCCAATTCTTTTTCCGAAAATGGAATTTGCAACTTTTTAGGTGCCTTTAAGGCTTTGTGCTTCAAAAGCGGACTCGCTTCAATTTGCTTTGTTTTGAGCAAAAACTTGTAAAACGATTTTAAGGATGAAATTTTTCGGTTAATGGAAGCATTGGAAATCCCGTCATCAGAAAGCGAAACAATCCAAGCACGAATTTGAGAATAATTGACCTTCATCAAATCATTGTCCTCAAAAGCTTCAGACAAAAAAGATTCAAAAAATCCAACATCATTTAAATAAGCCGTCACGGTGTGCAAAGAATACTTCTTCTCCAACAACAAATAATCCCGAAACTTATCTTTACTATTTTCCATAAAAAAACCGCGAGTACCAAAGTTAACAAACTTTAATCACTCGCGGTAATATCTTTAGGTAGAATTTAACTATCCTTCCAAACTGTCTCTCAATGTTTGAATGTAAGCTGCTTTTTGAATTTGCGCTCTTCTCACTACTGATGGCTTAGTAAACGCCTGACGCGCTCTAAGTTGTCTTACAGTTCCGGTTTTATCAAATTTTCTCTTGTAGCGCTTTAATGCTCTATCAATGTTTTCTCCGTCTTTAATGGGTATAATCAACATAATTTAGACACCTCCTCTCATTTAGTGGGTGCAAAAGTAACAATAATTTTGAATTATAACCCGAATTTTTTTTATTTTTTGAACTGGCGAAGCAATTATAAAAGGTACATTGTTTTTTGGGCGTTCCCTTCGGGCCGCGCTTTCCGCAGTACACGGTACTTGCTCCAATCGCTAACGCAGTTGTAAGAAAGAAAGAAATAAAAAGAAAAAAGGGATAAGTCACACAAAAAACTTATCCCTTTTCACTTATTCCTTTTGCCTCTATTATTTCACCGCAGGCTGATAACTTTGTTTATCAATAATCATCTTCGACAAAATCTCTCTCAAAATTTCTGAAGTTCCTCCGCCAATCGGTCCTAAACGACTGTCTCTTAACAATCGAGCCAATGGATATTCTTCCATATAACCATAACCGCCTAACATTTGTAAACAACTGTAAATCACTTCATCAGCCACTTTAGTCGATTTTAATTTGGCCATCGTAGCTTCTTTTACCACATATTCTCCTTTATCTAATCGGGCTACCGCAGCATAATTGAAAATTTTACAGTGTTCAACTTCCGTAGCGTTGTCTACCATAGCATGACGCAAAGCTTGGAATTTGTTAATGGCTTTCCCGAAAGCTTCTCGTTGCGACATATATTCTAAAGTATATTCAATAGCATATTCCGCTCGAGCATGAGCATTAATCGCCATGATCAAACGCTCTAAAGCAAAGTGCTGCATAATATAAGGAAAACCTTTTCCTTCTTCACCCATTAAGTTGGTTACCGGGATTTCCACATTATCAAACGAAATCTCCGCTGTATCCGAAGCTCTCCAACCCAATTTATCCAACTTAGTAGCCGCTATTCCTTTGGTATTGGTATCTACCAAAAACATACTGATGCCTTTGTTTCCAAGTTCCGGACTGGTTTTCGCAGCCACTACATAATAATCTGCATAAACTCCGTTAGTAATAAAAGTTTTAGAACCATTAATAATATACTTATCGCCATTTTTGACTGCAGTGGTTCGCATACCGGCTACATCGCTACCGCCAAATGGTTCAGTTAAACATAAGGCTCCAATTTTATCCCCGGAAATACTGGGCGCTAAATAGTCTTGTTTGATTCTTTCATCTCCTTCGGCATTCAAATGAGTCATCGCTAAATAAGCGTGTGCCCACATGGCAGCCGCAAAACCGGAAGATTTAATTTTTTGCAATTCTTCCAAAAACACAACGGTGTAAAACAAATCTAAATTCATTCCTCCGTATGCTTCAGGATAAGCCAATCCGAAAAAGCCCATTTCACCAAACTTCTTCCAAATAAAGCGTTCAATTGTACCCGTCTTTTCCCATTTTTCAATGTGTGGCACTACTTCTTTTTGCAAAAAATCTTGTAAACTCTTTCTAAATAGTTCGTGTTCTTCAGTAAAATAAGTTGAATTCATATCAATAAGGCTACTTTTTAAGCTATTTTTTTAGAATTCCAAATATAAGGCAATTATTTTTATTTTATCGACAGGAAATCCTTTAATTTTTGACAAATCCTCAATTTTTATATCGCCATTCATCGAGCGATAGATGACGATTTCTTTGGCTAAAGGATATTTAAAAAAAGGAAATTGCGCCAAGTCTTTGACACTGGCTTGGTTAATGTTTATTTTCTTAATATTCGGTGTTGATTGTACCGCAAAATATTGATTTAATTCTTTAATCAATTCCGGTGATAAACCCCAAACATCATTCATTTGTTCCATTGATACAAAAGCGCCGAACTTCTTTTTTTGTTCCAAAATTCGGTCCGAAATTTTATCGCCAATTCCGTAAACTCTCATCAAATCTTCTTTGGTTGCTTGATTGATGTCTTTAATAGTAATTTTTTCAGATTTTCGATATGCAGTTTTAGCTAAGGCCGAAGGGTATTCTTTTTTATGATTAACCCAATCCGGAAATTTGAAATAGGGAGAAATCTCCTCTAGCAAGGAATCCGAAATTTGAGTTACCGCTTGAAACTCTGCCGCCGAATTGACAAACTTATTTTGCTTTCGATAAGCCAATAATCGGTCTATTTCCGCTACAGACATACCAAGTTTGTAGCCTTTGAAATCGGTAATAAAATTAGGGTTAAACGGATAAATCTTGGGTTTGTAATTTTTACTTTGCAGTTTGAGACTGTCAATCAAACTTTGATTAGCCAACCAATTTGCTTGTTCTTTATCATTGGTTTCCATAGCTTCGAAATCAGCAAACAAATAAAAGCCTTGAAAAACAACAATAACCACAAAAAGCAAAATAATTCCGATTCGTTGGCTTTTCGAATAACTTAAAATCGATTTTAATATGGAATTGCCTTGCACCATAGGCTACAAATCAAACACTGAAGTTCTTTTACCCCGAATCAAATCTTTCAATTTAATCCAAAAAGCCAAAGTCAAATACACGCCAAATCCTAATCCGGCAGTGACAAAAGTGATGTAAATAAAAAATAAACGTACGTTCGAAGCCCGCATTCCCAGTTTATCAGCCAAACGAGATGAAACGTGAAAACCGTGTTTTTCGAAGAAATATTTTAGTTGGATTACGGGTGACATTTGTTTAATTTTTTAAAAGTTGAATTCCAATGGCGCACTGTAAACACTTACTGTGATTGCAATAACTGTTTTTCAATTGCAAAAGCGATTGCGTTTCAAAAGCATTCTTTGATTTCACTCCAAAATTAGAAAACTTTTCAATGATAATATTCTTTTCGGGCGCTATAGTTTCCATTAACTGCAAAAGCGATTCTGAAATTTCTTTGCCTTGACTTTTGGCGTAAGCAAATTGAAACGGCACAATGGTATTAATCACCAACAAATCGATAAAAGATTTGGAGAATTGCTTTTTCTTTCTCGGACTTTCTTTCTCAAACTGATAATGGTTTTCCCAATAGGAAGAAACGCCAACGTTAAAAAGCTTGTAAAAATCAGCTAAGGAATGCGTGCTTATTATTTTGGAAAACAAATTTTGCTGTTTGTGGTATAACATGGCCAATTGTGCCAAGCGAATCGTCGGGAAATTATCGGGTCGGTGTTTGAAAAACTGAACCGGTTCAATAAAAACTTTTTTTAAACGATGTTTCTGCGTCATATAGATTGAACGATTTTGCAAATCTTTAGTATAAAAATCTTCCGCTTCCACAGGTAGTAAATCGGCTTTGCCAAACAATAACGCTTCTAAGTTTTCAACTTCAAAACCCTCTTTTCTGATGATGGAAAACGGAATTGACTTCGCCATTTTTAAAAAGATTTCGCCATTGGTATTCAGACCGAAATTTTTAGCCAATCTGTAAAACAAAACCGCTTCCCAATCGTTATCAGTTTCCTGTAAAAGTACTTCTATCGGAGTGGCTTTTGCTTCTAAACGTTCGAAGAACAATCGCTCTTGCCAATTTTTAAACATCAATTGATCAACCTTAGCGATTTGGTTTTCACAATAAATCCAAGATTTTGGTGTGGTCAATGATAAATACTGATTCAAAACACCACTGGCCACATACGTTTTGAGTTCCAAAGTCGGAATCTCCGAATTGTCCTTTCTGAAAATCGGCGTGTCATGTTCCCAAACCACATGCAGGATTACATTATCATAATGAGGATCATTTTCGTGCTGGTGCAAATACCAATCCGAAGACTTCAAATGAATTTCGACATTGCCTGCCCATTTTTGGTTACCAATAATAATTTGTGCATTGAAAAAATCGGGACCGGATTGCCTCAAATATTGTCCGGAATTAAGAATGGTTAGCTCATCTCCTGAAACCGTCGTTAGGTTGGAAAAGTCAAACTTCTTATATTGCCAGACATAATGAAGAAAATCTTCTTTCACGGTATTAATTTTTAACTAAAGTAAGAAAATTACTTTTATAATAAAAATATTTTGTAATGAAAAAATTACTTTTTGCTCTTTTGTTGTCCATCTCAGGAAATAGCTTTGCCCAAAACTATAAAATTACTTACCTGAAAAGTTCGAACGGAAGCTTGTTAGAAAACCAAGATGCGGTTTGGGTTTTTACCAATACTAACCAAACTTTATTGAGTTCAGAAAACATCAACAATCAAAAAGCAACCTTTCCTTTTGAACAAACCAATATCGACAGAAAAAGCAATTCTTTTTATCAAACGGCGACCTTAAACCAATCGGAAGTCATTGCGATGAAAGACAGCATTTCATTGGCGAAGCAAACCTTTGAATACTTAAATGATACCAAAAAAATCTTGGGCTACGATTGTAAAAAAGCGAAAACCATTGTCAACTCCAACACCATTGAATTTTGGTATACAGATGCGTTAAAAGTCAAAGGTTCGCCGGTAGTTTTAGGTCAAAATTTGGGTTTGGTTCTCGAAATGGTGCGCAACGGCAACTTTGTGATTGCAGCTACTAAAGTGGAAAAGATAAAATCATTTCCGATAATTGAATTGCCTAAAAAGTCTGTTGACGGATTAACTTATAAAGATTTACTTTGGAAAAGCCGTTTCACCACAATCAACGTTTTCAAAGACCAAATCATCAACTTTTCCGACGCCTCAAAATCTAATGATTCTATTTTGCGCTTTGCCAATGGAACAATAGCCGTTCGAAAAGTTAAATTTCCTGAGATAAAAATTGGGAGCCAAATTTTTGTCGATGTAACTGAGCAATCTAACGGCGATGCTTATGACCGAACCGGTTCGTTTTTTATGATTCCAACCGATAAAGAACTGTCGTTTTTAAATGGATTGCAAAATGGCGCCAAAACCTTACCAATTTACACCAATGGTAACGGTAAAGAATACCAAGGTGTTGTAACCACTGAAAACTATAATCCTATAGTGGAATTGATGCGTTTCTTTACGCCTTTTGGAGTGAAACAATACAACTATCTTGAGTTGAAAAACAAAACTTGGGCAGACAATGTATTGTATCGTCAGGACATTTCAGACTTGCGCAGTTTATTAAGCGGCCAAGAAGTTTGGCTCGGGATTAATATTGGGAATTATGACAAAGGCGGTCATAAAGTTTCGGCGAATATTACCATTCATACCGAAGAGGAAAGTAAAATTAAACCAACACAAATTGTGCCTTTGTTTTGTACCAATAACATCATGGAAATGGCCGGTCAGGAATATGGCACGATGTTCAATAATGACAAAGGTTTGGAAGTTACCTTTACATTAGACCAACCCATGAAGAATTGTAAACTGCGTTATATCACAACAGGTCATGGCGGTTGGGAAAATGGAGATGAATTTGTACCCAAAAAAAATTCGATTTATTTAGACGGTGCAGCAACTTTCAGCTTTACGCCTTGGCGACAAGATTGTGGTTCGTATCGCTTGTCGAATCCGGCTTCCGGGAATTTTCCGAATGGATTGTCTTCTTCGGATTACAGCCGATCGAATTGGTGCCCGGGAACGGTGACCAATCCTGTCTTTATTGACTTAGGCGATTTAGCAGCCGGAACACATACGATACAAATTAAAATCCCGCAAGGTTTACCTGAAGGCGGAAGCTTTAGTGCTTGGAATATTTCGGGCGCTTTGATTGGGGAATAATTTAAGAGAAAAGGGATAAGAGAAAAGGGATAAGAATTTCTAATCCCTTATCCCTTTTGCCATTGCGCCGTCTGGCCCGTTCGCTAAAAATGTCCACTGGACATTTTATTAACGCTCCGTCCTATTTTATCGAACTGATAATATCGTGTTTCGTAATAATATGATGCTTTCCATTTCCTAAATCTACCAACACGGCTTGGTTGTCTTTGTTGATGAGTTTGGAAATTTCCTCTATTGGCGCATTAGCGTTTACAATTGGATAAGGTTTGCCCATAATTTCACGGATTGGTTTATCGGCTATGTTTTTGTCTTCTACGTAGCTTCGGAACAAATCGGTTTCGTCTATGCTTCCTACAAATCCTGTGGTATCGATTACCGGGATTTGAGAGATGTTGTATTTTTTCAAACGTTCGATAGCATGTGATACTAATTCTTCGGTGCGTACGATTACCAATGGCTTGTCTTTGTGGTCTTTGATCACGTCTTCCGCTTTGGTGATTTCTTCGTCTAAGAAACCTCTTTCGCGCATCCAATCGTCGTTGAACATTTTCCCTACGTAACGACTACCGCTGTCGTGGAATAAAACTACCACTACATCGTCTTTGGTGAAATGTTCTTTTAACTGGTGTAATCCTTTGACACAAGCACCGGCAGAATTCCCCACAAAAATCCCTTCTTCTAAAGCAATCTTTCTGGTATAAACTGCAGCATCTTTATCGGTTACTTTGGTGAAACCATCAATTACCGAGAAGTCTACGTTTTGGGGTAAGATATCTTCCCCGATACCTTCGGTGATATAAGAATAGATTTCGTTTTCGTCGAAGATTCCGGTTTCGTGGTACTTTTTGAAGACCGAACCGTAAGTATCGATGCCCCAAACTTTGATATTAGGATTTTTTTCTTTTAAATATTTTCCGATACCGGAAATAGTTCCGCCCGTTCCTACTCCAACCACAAAGTGTGTTACTTTTCCATCGGTTTGTTCCCAAATTTCGGGTCCGGTTTGTTGGTAATGGGCTAAAGCATTGCTTGGATTATCGTATTGGTTTACGTACCAAGAGTTGGGGATTTCAGTACTTAATCTTTTGGAAACCGAGTAATACGAACGCGGATCAGTTGGTTCTACATCGGTTGGACAAACGATTACTTTGGCACCAACAGCGCGCAGGATATCCATTTTTTCTTTGGATTGTTTGTCGGTGATGACAAAAATACATTTGTATCCTTTTACGATAGCGGCTAAAGCTAATCCCATTCCGGTGTTTCCTGAAGTTCCTTCGATAATGGTTCCGCCCGGTTTTAGTCTTCCGTCGGCTTCAGCGTCTTCTACCATTTTGAGTGCCATTCGGTCTTTGGTAGAATTGCCGGGATTGAAGGTCTCTACTTTGGCCAAAACCAAGGCATCAATACCTTCAACCACTTTATTTAATTTCACTAAAGGCGTGTTACCGATAGTGCCTAATATGTTTTCTGCGTAGTTCATTTTATAAGAGAATAGAATATAGAGTAAAGAAAAAAGGTTTCTAATTATTAGCAAATGTAGTGCTATTTCAAATGTTTACAAAAATTCAAATGGTTTATCGTTTAACCCTGACTGGAGAAGTTACCTCGTAACTCGTAAGGCAGGAATTGCAATAACTGATAAAGACCGAGCCATTCGTTCCTACTGGAAAAAATTCCATACTAAACCAAAACGAATCATGAAGTCGCGGTAAGGATAATTGGGTGCGTTGTAGAACGTATTGCCGGTCATTTTAGAATTTAAATGTTCTAATTTGAAGAAGATTCTCGTTTGGCGTATTCTGGCATTGACAAAGAAATCGACCATTGGAAACTCACCTATTTCTCGGGTATTTTGTACAAAAGCTTCAGCGGTTACGGGGTTGTAATCGTTGGCGTAGTATTTTGTGAAATAGTTGAGTGTGAAACCGGTTTGAAGGAACAAGGCTTTTTTGAAGAAATAATCCGTGTAATACAAAGTATTTCGGCTTACGATTTGCGGTACGTTGAGGATGTCGTCTTCTTGGTCGACTTGTTGGTACAAAATGGTATTATCGAGTGCTAATTTCCACCACTTGAATTCGCGGCTGACTTTTACGGATAAGTAATTGATGGTTTTGTTGTATTGTTTTGGGGAAATCAATTGTTGTTGCGCTTCGGTAGAATCATCGCTGAAATAGAGATGGTCATTGAGTGAACTCACTTGTACAGAAGCATCCAACCATTGGGTTTTGGCGGTAACTTCAAGGTTGTTTATCTTTTCATTTTTGAAATTGTTGTACCAATTGTATGCCACGAAACTGCTTTGGTACAAGTTGAAAATATGATCGGGAATTTTGTTCAGCATTTGGTATTGGAACAAAAACTCATTTTTATCGTTGAGTTTGTAGGTCAGTTGGGCATCAAAATTAGACAGCGACTGATTAGAGATGGAATTAGAGTATAGAAAAGTTCCGTTCCATTTGTTTTTACGGTATTGATATTGGCCCCCGACGGTGTTGATTTCGTCATTGATGGAGCTTGGTACCGCTCCTGAAGGCAAAATTAGAATGCGGTTGTAATAGTAATTGTATCTGAAATCCTCGGCGAAGAATTGGAATTTTCCGAGTAATGCATTTTCGTAAACCGCGCCTACTTTGTTGTACATTCGGTTGTAACGGGTTTTGTCGTTGACACCCGAGGAGACGAAGGCGTCTCCAAAACGATAGACTTGTGTTTGTTCTTCTCCGACAGTTGAAACTACTGTTTTTTGGTTGTATTCAAAGAATTTGTTTTCGTAATTGAATTGGTGTGTCAGATAGAGATTGTTGTTTCCGGCTTTCGAATTGATTCTGAAATTGTGGTCAAAGAAGATTCGCTTTGCCTTCATAAAAGTTTTGGCATCTCTTAGGTAGACTTCCAATCGGGCTCTGTTTTGAAAAGCTGTTTCTTCGCCTTCAAAATCTTCTAAAGTTGTAATACCTCCGTTTTCACCGTTGAGAAAATCTTGTCCGGTAAAATGTAGGTTGAGATAATATCTTTTGTTTAAGGTATTATAACTTGAAGTAAATCGGAAGTTTCCGGTGCTTGACAACTGGTTGATGTATTTCCCCAAAGAACGCAATCCTTTGAAGGCAACCGACATATTGAACCGTTCAGAAGTATTGACTGAGATTAGCGCATCTACATTTTGGCCTTGTTCCATTACGGTTTTAAAATACAATTCGGTTATAGGGGTTGCAACAGAATAATACTTTATGTCATCGGGCTTCATGTAATTGAAATGTTTACCTGAGAAACCAATTTCAGGGAAAGCGGAGAATTTTTTATAACCATAATCCAAGACAGTATAGGTTTGTCCTTCATTGGCAAAAGGTAAGAGCCCAAAAATATCTTTTCGAAGATAATTGTATTCGTATTCCTTTTTGATGGTTAATGAGGTATCTACGTAAGTGGTGTCTTTTTGAAGCGATATGATTCTATAATAGTCATATGGTGCTTTCTTGGCTGTTTTAGAATCAACAGAATCAGTTTTGGCTTCATTTCTTTGGGTAGGCGTAAATTTTTTATCGAGTTTACTGACCTTTTCGCTTCTTCTTTCTTGGGAAGATACGGGTTGTAATGAAAGTAAAAAAAGTATAAATAAAAGATATCTCATCTGAATGATTTTCGGGACAAAAATACACAAAACAATTTGTAATAAAATCATAAAAAAACCATCCTGTTGTATAGGATGGTTTAATTTATAATGCCAAAGTAAAAGTTTACTCTTTAATAAACTTTTTAGTGGTTACTATGTTATCGGATTTGAACGTAACAAAGTAAACTCCGGAAGCTAAAGAAGACACGTCAATTGCACCTACAGAAGCCGAATTAGCTCTGTTAAATACTTCTTTTCCGGTTATTTCTCTAATGGATATTTCCTGGATACCGGCTAAACTTTGACTGGCAAAATTCAGCACATTTGAAGCCGGATTAGGATAAACCATAATTTGATTCTCTGTTGCAGCAAATTGGTTGTTATTCAATGTAATATCATTCAAAGAAGAGACAATCAAAGAATACTTTTGAGGAGCATTTGATAAGGTTCCTTTGTGACTAACGGTAATTGTGTAAACACCATTAGGATTATCCACCTGAACTTTTTCAAAATTATCTCTGAAGTTATCTGCATTTCTAACAGCACCATCATAGGGAACTGCCGGATTTAATGTCCATGGAAAATAAGTTTCAGTTCCATTGGAAACTCTTAAATCCAAATCGTTTACCAAGTAAGAGGTTGTAGGATCAATAGCGTTTGTTGTATTGGCAGCAGCAGCCGGATCAGCCCAAGATATAGAAGCCATCAATGGATTTGTTCCTGAAGAAGCTACATTAAGGGTATAGCTTTGTCCGTTAGTTAGTTCAAGTTCATAAATAACTGCATTTTGCTGTTGGTGTTTTAAAATGACCGTAGCAGCTGCTTCCGCATTTACCAATCCCCAACCATATTCATAATCCGGACCGTCATAAGAACCGGCTTCATCTGCAGTATGCATCATTAAACCTTTTAGGGTTGCAGCTCTCATATAGTTAGCAAATAATGATTCGTAATATTGTTGTAACAATAATGAAACTCCTGAAATTCCCGGCGATGCCATAGAAGTTCCTTGCATTACACTATTGGCTGTGTCAGAAGTGGCAACAGTAGATCTAACAGACACCCCTTTGGTAACGATTTCAGGCTTAATTCTTCCGTCATCTGTTGGACCCCAACTACTAAAAGAAGACATAACCACACTGCTTGGATCAGAATAAGTTAAAACTTGGTTTACGGCTCCAACAGTGATAACATTTTTGGCATTATGCATTCCTCTAATCAAGTTGTAACCGAATTTTTCAGTCAGATATGGACCAATTATCGGATCGTTATAATCGCTTCTGTCATTTCCGGCAGAAGTAACTGCTAAATAATAAGGAGCTGCATAAGTAACTTGATCCAACTGTCTTGCTCTGGAGTCGTAAGCCCCAAAATTCCAAGGAGTAGTTTGAGAAGCGCCAATAAAGTAAGAATGGTTAGAAACCAACATACCGTTAGCGGCTTGGTCAGCCATTTCTGCGTAATCATTATTCCAATCGAATGAAAAAGCACTAGCATTGAAGGCTAGTCCTCTTAGGTTGGCAGTTATTCCTTGTGCTACAATAGTACCGGTAACATGAGTTGCGTGATCTTCAAAAGCGGAACCGTCAAGACTAACCACTTTACTATTTGGAAATTCAACATGGGTATTTCTGGCAGAACCACCATCCCATACATAAGCATACATACCTTGTCCTTGTATATTTAGTCCCAAACTTCCACCTGAATACATACGATCAGTACGAGCGGTACGAGCAGCATTAAAATTTGAAGTAGTGTAATAAATCACTTCTGAATTATTGATTACATCATAAATCTCTTTTTTAACGCCGTCAATATACAAAACCCTTTTGGCTTCCGGATGAGATAACAAATAAGAATCAATTCTCTCTTTACGTTGCAGATATTCATAACTAAATGTCTGAGACAATTGGTTCAAAGTGGCTACATCAGTTTGTTTAATAATGTCCTGTCTTTGAGAAAAAGATTGCGAATAACTGATGTTAAAAGTAATCATCAATAAAAAAGCAATTTTTATAATATTTTTCATAGCTTTTGGTAATATATTTTATAAATCAAAAAATCCTAACAAAGTTAGGATTTTTTTTTAAATATTCAATTTAATGATATCGGATTAAATACCAGTAAACACTTCTTGTTTGTTTCCATAAGAACCTACACCAGGAATATAGTAATTTACATATACTGTCATGGTTCTTGTACAAGGGTTGAAAGAAGATACTTGAGAAGCATCGGTTGACATTCTAGCCCAGATGTAACCATTGTATTGAGCCACAAAATAACCGGTATTTTGTTCTGCAAATGTCACAATAAATGAGTCATTGTAAGACAACACAAAGTTTGGTGCAGAAGCATTATCTTCCCAGAAGTCATTTATCTGAATAGTGTTTGCAGAAGGACCTACAGCAACTGCATGAGTTGAAGTTCCTAACCACCATGTAGTAGCATCAAAATCTCCAACAAATGCGCTGATATCACAAGATAAGCTAACATTAACTGTATAAGTATTATTGAATACTGCACTTTCCAAAGAAGAAGAAGATAATTTAAAATTAACCACTTTTCCGGTTTGAACAGCACCATCCTCTAGGAATCTTACTTTGAATTGACCTGTTGTTTCACCATCTACTAATTCATCAGTACCATTGATAATTGTAAAATCTACACCTTCAACAGCAGTTGAAGTTTCAGTATCAACAACCATAGTAACAGTATTGGTTCCGCTTACCGCTTTAACAACACCGTAATCGATGTCAATCTCTGTAAAACCAGTACCTGAAAAAACAAAAACGTCTTTTGAAACACCGTTATGGAAATTTAACAAAGCATCACCTTTGTACACTCTTTCGCCTTTGTCATCATCCGTACAACTTGTAAAAGCTGCCGCCGAAAAAAGGGCTACTAAACTTAATAATTTAATTTTTTTCATAGTTTCTTTTTTTAATTATATCCTGGATTTTGTTGAATAGTAGGATTACCGGCTAACTCGTCTTGAGGAATTGGTAAGGTAAATCTATAATCAGTATTTGAAATCGTTGTAGGCAATGTTAAGATTAAATCGTCAGTAATATTTCTGTCGATACTCTTATCTGCTAAAACTCCTAAACGTTTGATATCAACATATCTGAATCCTTCAAAACAAAACTCTTTTCTTCTTTCTTTCAAGATATCTGCCCAAGCTTGTTGTTGGTCAGCGTAAGAAGGTAATGGTTGAGCAGCTAATCTGTTTCTGGCATCACGAATATTTTTGATGTAACCAGCCGCAATTCCTAATTGGTTTTCAGCAACAGCACACTCAGCTAGGATAAAATACATTTCAGACAATCTGAAAATTTTGATATCATTTCTCAATGGTTGAGTTGGTTTTCCAGGATATTTATCAATTACCAAAACATCTGAAGTGTTGTAAGCAGGATTAGTTAAATAACCTGTATCAATTAAAGATGTTGGATCAACAAAAGCAAGTCCACGGATATCTCCACTAACTTCACGCAATTCATTAAATAAATTTCTACCCATATCTAGGAAAGCTCCACCGGTAGCAGAAGTAGTGTTGAAAAAGAAATTCCCAGCAATATTACCCCAACCACCACCAGAAGGTCTTGAAAGCGCAAATAAAACTTCACCTTGGCTTAAATCTGCCCAAATTCTTCTATATGGGTTACTCGTTGTATTTTCATTGTAGAAATTAGCCGCAACATAAGGTGTTGCCGGAGTCAATGTCAACCCAGAAGTATCAAGTACTGCTTGCGCATACTGCTTAGCTAAAGTATAGTTTTTTCTGTACAAATACATTCTTGCTCTTAAAGCATTGATCATGTTTTTAGAAGCATACTTGTAAGCCGAAGCACCTGAACGGTCAACTAAATTAGTATCAGCAAAAGCTAAATCACTTTCGATTAAAGCAAAAACTTCACCATTAGTAGATCTTGGCAATTTTTCATCAATAGCAGGAACATAGTCAAATAACATTACTCCCAAGGCACTATCATCTGATAAATCAGTTGAGAAATAAGTCAATAATTGGAAATAAGAGTAAGCTCTGATAGCTCTTGCTTCAGCAATGATAGAGTTGTATTCTGCTGTTTCATCAACAACATCATTTACTACAGGAGTAACAAGAGCAGCAGCTTCAATCAATCTGTTTGCTCTGTTGATTACGGTGTAATGACCAATCCATAAACCTGATACATAACCTGTACTTTGGTTTAGGTTAAAACGGTGTAATTGTAATTCTTGACCTCCATTATTTGGCCCAATACCACACTCATCTGTAAAAGAAGCAGAAAGCATGATTTCATTAGTATTCCCTAAGCTCGAGTAAACCGAACCGTTAAGGAATTGAGAAAGGTCGCTTACGGTTCTAAAAGTAATATTATTACCTAATTCACCGTCTTGAACAATATCCGTAGCATCATTACAAGATGATACCGAGAATATTAAACCCAAAATTATTATTAAACTCTTTATACTTTTCATAAAATTATGTTTTATTTAAATTAAAATCTGATGCTTGCTCCAAAAGAAACAGTCTTTGGATTAGGGAAAGCAGTAACACTTAACGTTTGTGTGTTTTCAGGGTCAAAACCTCTCCATTTTGTCCAAGTGTATAAATTCTCAGCTTGAGCATACAAACGTAAACTTTGAATAAATGTTCCTTTCAAGAAGTTTGAAGGGAAATTATAACCAAAAGTTAAGTTTTTAAATCTCAAGAAAGAAGAGTCATACAAGAATCTGTCTGTTGCAGTTGAACCATAAGTTGAACCATTTGTAGCATTCAAAGCAGGGAAATTAGTTGGATTTTGTGCAGTCCATGCGTTTAACATATCAGAAGAAACGTTATCGTCTCCAATGAAATCAACGTTGTAAGCCCATGCTAATTGGTTATCAACTCTCCATACATCTTTTGTCCAAGAGAACAAAGTATTTAAGAAGAATCCTTTGTAAGTAGCATTGAATCCAAAACCACCTTGATAAACCGGTACTGAACTTTTTCCGGTTAATCTACGATCAGCAACTAAATCTGGATTTTCTGTAACGTTACCATCAGCGTCTAAGAATAATAAATTACCATTCGCTTGATTAACTCCAACATAAGGAATTAAATTCCATTGGTAAGCCATGTCACCAACTTGATTAACTAAAGCATTACCAGATTGGTCAGTAACTGTCAATGAAGTAATTTCATTTTTGTTGTAAGCCATGTTGGCGAAAAGCTGTAAATCTAACGGTTTGTTTTTGAATACGTTGTATTTTAATTGCAACTCAACACCAGTATTTCTTAAACCACCATTGTTACCATTTTGAGAGTAGATACTGGTAGCAGCCGAACGGTTAATGTCGCTATAAAGTTTCTCCGTTTGTTTTCTGTACACATCGATATTACCTTCAATTCTGTTGTTCAACATAATGAAGTCAAGACCAATGTTAGCTTGAGAAATTTCTTCCCATCTTAAGTCAGTGTTTGCAATGTTAGAAACAAAGATTCCAGGATCATTGTTGTATCCAGCACCAGTAGCATTTAAATCTCTTACGATACTAGTTCCCAACAATAATGGGTTTGTTCCATAACCCGGTGCCAAAATGTTTTGGTTACCTTGTGTTCCGTAAGAAGCACGTAATTTCAACATAGAGAAAATAGAACCTTCCATAAATTTCTCTTTGTCAAGATTCCATCTTCCTGATAATGACCAGAAAGTACCCCATTTGTAATCATCAACAAAACGGTAAGTAGCATCTCTTCTGATTACTGCAGCAAAACCATATTTGTCATTGTAATCATAATCTAAAGTAGCAAAATAAGACAAAGTACCTGCATCAATTTTATTAGCAGAAACAGTTGAAATATAAGAGTTAGGAGTTGCAGGGTTGAAAGCAATGTAACCTGTACCAGCTCCAGGAGCATAAGTCAATGGGTTCAAACCGTTTTGAGTTTGAGAAGTACCTCTAAAGTGAGCTTTCATGTACTCCATGTAAATATTAGCATCAATTCTGTGTTTCTCTTTGATTTTTTTAGAGTAACCTAAACTAACGATATTTGTAAAAGTAAAATCTTTTGAACTAGAAGTTCTTTCAAAACCTCCAAACTCTTCAGCTCTACTTTCTCTAACAGCGATCGCTAAATATGACCATGGAGCTCTTGCGAAAACTCTATCTCCTTGTTTAAAATCGATACCGAATTTATTTGACAAAGTTAAGTCGTTAGTCAATTTGTATGATGCTGAAATGTTTGCCAATACGGCACTTTCGTCAGCCCAACTTGGTAAACTGTTTTCTTTTAAGATATCTTCCAATACGTAAGTATCGTTTGGACCTGAGAAGTCAGTTCCGATAGCATCGTATAAATCTTGACCTGTAGCAAATTGATTTGCCGCAACATAAGGCAATCCCATTACACTACCATGAAGTGGATTTTGGATAGTATTATTGTTCACACCATCATTGGTCTCTTGGTTTAACTCATTTCTTCTAGAGTAAGCCAAAGACAATTGAGAGTTATAAGTAAATTTCCCGTTTTTAGATTTACCATTCAAGTTATTTCTGAAAGTAAATCTTTGGAAATCTGTAGTAGGTACCATTCCTCCTTGTTTGAAATATCCAAAAGAAGAATAAGTAGAGATATTTTCACCACCAAAAGTCAATCCTAAATTGTGTTGTTGCGTAACATCAACTCCAAAGAATTCGTCTCTCCAGTTGGTATTAACAGCATAATCAGCAATTTGTTGATCTGTTAATGTAGCTCCAAGACCGGTATTTTTATTTTTCTCAATAGTCAAAACTTGTCTTGAGTTTGACATATTGTATTTGTTTTTAGGAAGGATGTTAACTCCGTTGACAACATCATAGGTTATTTTAAGAGCCGAACCGTATTTACCTTGTTTTGTAGTAATTACCAAAACACCATTCGCACCTCTGTTTCCGTAGATAGATGTTGCAGCAGCATCTCTCAAAATAGATACTGTTTCAATATCATTTTGG
Source organism: Flavobacterium sp. IMCC34852 (assembly GCF_030643905.1). Lineage (NCBI taxonomy): Bacteria > Pseudomonadati > Bacteroidota > Flavobacteriia > Flavobacteriales > Flavobacteriaceae > Flavobacterium > Flavobacterium rivulicola. The sequence goes on from NZ_CP121446.1 coordinate 3,128,303, forward strand.
TTAAGACTTCTGAATTGGTTACCATTAGTTGGTACACCATCAATTACGATAAGCGGATCAGTAGACGCATTCAAAGAAGAAGCTCCTCTAATCAATAAATCAATCTTAGCAGAACCCGGTGAACCCGAAGATGACAAGATTGAAGCTCCCGGTGCTGTTCCTTGTAATGAATTCAAGAAAGACGCATTCGGTCTGTTTTCAATTACTTCAGCAGTAACAGTTGTTAAAGCAGAAGTGGTAGTTGCTTTTGTTCTGGCACGGTTGTAACCCTCAGAAACAATCACAACTTCTGTTAAACTTACCCCTTCGGATAAAGTAACATTGTAATTGTTGGCCGCAGTTACATTAATTGACTGCGAATTGTAACCTGTGAAGGAAATTACTAAAACATCACCCGGTTTTGCTTTGATAGAGAATTTACCATCAAAATCAGTTTGGGTACTGTTTTTTGTCCCTTTTACAATAATATTCGCACTAGGAAGTGGTCCAGTAGCATCTGAAACAACTCCAGTTACAGTTTTCTCTTGTGCAAACGAGAACTGCATTGTAAACGCCAATAAAAGCGTAAAAATCCATTTGAACTTCGATCTCATATTAATTTTATTTGAGTTAGTTATTTTGCAAACTTCTTAATTATTTCTTAATTAACCAAATATTAACCACTATTTATAAAATTGCACAAGTGTTAAATATTTGGGTGAAATTTATAACTAATTGTAATAATGATACGAATACTTAATTTGGTTGCGTCAATTTTAATATTTTTATAAAAAAAATCTAATGTTAAGAAATAAGTTCACCGATTTTAGTTTTGAATGCGGCACAGATGAAGCCGGGAGAGGTTGTTTGGCCGGCCCGGTCACTGCAGCCGCCGTAATCTTACCACCTGATTTTAAATTGGAATTACTTAATGACTCCAAACAGCTTTCTGAAAAAATTAGAGAAAAATTAAAACCTCTGATTGAAGCACATGCAGTAAGTTTTAGCGTTACGCATCTTGATCATAAAGTGGTAGATGAAATTAATGTCTTGAACGCTTCAATCAGAGCCATGCAAGAATCGATACTTAAACTAAATCCTTTACCTAATTATATTATAGTAGACGGAAACCGATTCAAACCTGTAAACGACATCCCCTTCTCTACCATTATAAAAGGAGACAGTAAATATTTGAGTATTGCTGCCGCTTCTGTATTAGCCAAAACTTATCGAGATGAATATATGGACACTATACATGAAGAGTTCCCGATGTACAATTGGAAGAAAAACAAAGGCTACCCGACCCTTGAACACAGAGAAGCCATAAGAAAATATGGCGTAAGTAAATACCACCGAGTATCTTTCCGATTATTACCGGAACAACTAAAATTAGATTTTGATTAAAAATCAACAAGTGAAGCATTCTTTATAAACTCTGCTTCAAAAAGCATTTGAAAATGCTTGACGATTTTCGACTTCACTTCTTCCTCGTCTATGGTCTTCCCTAATTCGACATGGAGTGAAGTAACGGCTTTACCTTTTATACCACAAGGAATGATATTGTCAAAATAACCCAAATTAGCATTGACATTTAAAGCAAAACCATGCATGGTTACCCATCGGCTGGCGCGGACACCCATGGCGCAAATTTTTCGAGCAAAGGGAGTACCAACATCTAACCACACTCCTGTTTCGCCTTCACTTCTTGCACCTATTATATTATACTCTGCTAATGTAAGGATAATCACTTCCTCAAGGAAGCGTAAATATTTATGAATATCGGTAAAGAAATTTTCTAAATCTAATATAGGATACCCTACAATTTGACCCGGACCGTGATAAGTGATGTCACCGCCACGATTAATTTTGTAAAAAGTAGCTCCTTTAGCCTCTAGCTGTTTTTCAGAAAGTAGTAGATTTGACATATCACCGCTTTTCCCCAAAGTGTAAACATGCGGATGCTCAACAAACAAGAAATAATTTGGGGTAACCAATTCAGGCTTGGCTCTTTTCAACAATTTGATCTCTACAATTTCTTTGAAAAGCGTTTCCTGATAATCCCAAGTTGCCTTGTAATCTTTGTTGCCTAAATCTTGTAGTTGGATTTTTTTATTCATTACTCAAATTCAATTTCAATATCCAATAGCTTTGGCTTTTTCATGTAGTCTTCAAAAAGATAATCAACAGTTACCGTTTTTTTATCTTCGCTCAAAACCGCATTGGGAATGGAAACCTTTTTTACAGGCTTGGCAAAAGTATAAACCACTTTGTAACTTGATTTTCCCAACAACTCTTTCATGGCCTCTGCCATCTGATCCAATTCTTGGCTTTCGCTTTCCGCTGTGGTTGTAGAAATCTCTTCTTCAACTTGTTTTTCAATCTCTTTTGACTCAAGTTCGGAAACTATTTTTTTGAATGTTTTACCATCGTAAAAATAAGTGGTTGAAGAACTTTCCTGCGCCTCAGGTTTTGCTGCATCAGTCATTCCTTTATTAGGAGCAATTCCGGATTCTTTGAGTGTCTTTACCGGAGAAGTCATGTCTTTTAACTCTTCAATACTTTTGAAATTAGAGAAAAGCGAATACGACATCTGCTTGGCATCTTCATTCATTAAAATCCTAATCCCAAAGTTTTCCATTTTTCTGAATCGTTCCTGCTCTTCAGGGGAAAGCTTGGCTATACTGTCTTGCTTATCGGCAAATAATTCCTTAAACATAAAAGTACTGTCAATCATCTTCTTTTCGGCAGCTTCAGCATTGCCTTTTCTTTTTTTTCTTTTAGACTTACTGTCATCAGATGCGCCGAAATCACCACCTCCCATTTCCATTAATGGAGACGCGTCCATTTCGTAATTGAACTTACCCGAACCGTCTTCGTTGACCAATAAAGTTTCTGTTATCTTACAGCTTTGTAAACAAAGGACCGTCACAACAAGACATAAAAGTTTGAAATACTTCATAAAATTAATTTTGCCAAAGATACAAATGATTTACCAATTAGCCCCGATTGCAAAGCGGGAAAACGGTCTGCCGATAAAGCCCGAACCATTCGCTCCAAAAATAAAACACTTTGCCACTTTGCTGCTTTGAAACTTTACCACTTATCTATATCTTTGCACGCTTAAATACAATATGATATGCAACTTTCGGAACAAGAAATCATCAGAAGAGAAAAACTTAACGCCTTGCGCGAATTAGGTATCAACCCTTATCCGGCGAATTTATTTCCCGTTGACCATACGTCAAAGCAGGTTAAGGAAAACTTCGAAGAAGGAAAGAAGGTGGTTTTGGCCGGTCGTATAATGAGTGACAGAGATATGGGAAAAGCTTCCTTTGTAGAGTTGCAAGACAGTGAAGGAAGAATTCAATTGTATTTTAACCGCGACATGCTTTGTCCGGGTGAAGACAAAACTTTATACACGCAAGTTTTCAGAAAATTGACCGACTTGGGCGATTTTATTGGTGTTGAAGGCGAATTGTTTTTGACTAAAGTTGGGGAAAAATCAGTAAGAGTAGACAAATTCACTTTCTTGAGCAAAACGTTGCGTCCGTTACCGCTTCCGAAAGTAGATGAAGAAGGTAAAATTCACGACGCTTTTAACGATGCTGAATTGCGTTACCGAATGCGTTATGTGGATTTGGTGGTTAACCCTCAAGTCAAAGAAGTATTTATCAAAAGAACTAAATTGTTCACGGCGATGCGTAACTTTTTTAACGCAGCCGGTTATATGGAAGTAGAAACTCCGGTATTGCAATCTATTGCCGGTGGTGCTGCAGCACGTCCGTTTATTACGCACCACAATAGTTTAGACATTCCTCTATACATGAGAATTGCCAACGAATTGTATTTGAAGAGATTAATCGTAGGTGGTTTTGATGGCGTGTATGAATTCTCCAAAAACTTCAGAAATGAAGGCATGGACCGAACGCACAATCCGGAATTTACCGCTATGGAAATTTATGTTTCCTATAAAGATTACAATTGGATGATGGAATTTGCCGAAAACTTATTGGAATATTGCGCTATAGAAGTTAACGGCACAACCGAAGCTACCTTTGGTGAACACAAAGTCAATTTCAAAGCACCTTATGCCAGAGTTACGATGACCGATGCCATTAAACAATTTACAGGTTTTGATATTTCGGGTAAAAGTGAAGCGGAAATTTTTGCGGCAGCCAGAGGAATGGGCATCGAAGTAGATGAAACCATGGGGAAAGGCAAATTAATCGATGAGATTTTCGGGGCCAAATGTGAAGGCAATTTTATCCAACCCACTTTCATCACCGATTATCCAAAAGAAATGTCACCGCTTTGCAAAGAACACCGAGACAATCCGGAATTAACGGAAAGATTTGAATTGATGGTTTGCGGAAAAGAAATCGCCAACGCCTATTCGGAATTAAACGATCCTATTGACCAACGAGAGCGTTTTGAAGCCCAGTTGAAATTAGCCGAACGCGGTGACGATGAAGCTACTCAGTTTATAGACAACGACTTTTTAAGAGCGTTAGAATATGGTATGCCACCAACTTCAGGAATGGGAATTGGAATGGACCGACTAATCATGTTTTTAACCAACAATGCTTCCATACAAGAAGTATTATTCTTCCCGCAAATGCGCCCCGAGAAAAAACAATTGGATTTGACTGAAGATGAAAAATTAATCATCGGTTTGCTAAAAAAAGAAAACAGCCAAGCTTTGGCACAATTAAAAGAGCAATCCCAATTGAGCGGTAAAAAATGGGATGCTGCAATGAAAGGTCTAGCCAAACACGGGTTAACTAAAGTCGTTGTAGACGGCGATAACAAAACCGTGGTTTTGAACTAATACAAAAGGAACTCAATTGAGTTCCTTTTTTTATAAAACCTGTCGCTCTTTAAACCTTTTTTAAACCTCGTAGTCCTATCGGCATAACTTTAAAAAATCAAAAAATGAAGAAAGTATTTTTAGCCTTATTGTTGTTGGTTGGGATAACCGCTTTGGCACAAGAAAAAAAAGGAAAAAGAATGGATGGGGAAAAATTGACTACAGAACAAAAAGTTGATTTTCAAGTCAAAAAAATGACCAAGGACTTGAACTTAAACGAAACCCAAGCTAAAGAAGTTCGCACGATAGTGACCAAAGAAGTTGAGAAAAGAGAAGCCAAAAAAGCCGAGATGGATAAAAAAAAGGAGCAAGCGAGAGCCGAAAGATTAGCGCAAGCAAAAGAAAACCAAGCTGCTTTAGAGGCTGATATGAAAAAAATCCTTACTCCGGATCAATTTGCCAAATGGGAAAAAAGCCGTGAGGAAAAGAAAGCGAAAGTAAAAGAAAGAATGAAGGAACAAAGAGGTAAAGGAAAATTAGAGCCCATTAATGAGGATAAATAAAAATAAATTTTGAGATTACATCAAAATAAATTAGTTTTGGAGTCATTATCCTTCTAAAAAACTAAAAAATGAAAAAATTAATTGCTGCTTTAACATTAATGTTGGCATTTTCAATAAATGCAAATGCACAAGACAAAAAAGAATTGACCGCCTCTGAAAAAGGGAAAAAAGATGCTGTTGAATTAACCCAATTCTTGGGATTAAGCGCAACTCAAAGTGATGATTTTTACAGATTGTTTGAATTAAAACACAAAACTCTAGAAGACAAAACTTTAACTGCTGAGAGAAAAGCGGAATTGAACAGAGTGATAGAAGCCAAAATCAGAGCTTCTTTAGATGGTGTACAAATGGAAAAATTAGATAAAAATCCTGACTTACTGAAGAAGTTACTTAACTAATTAAGATTATATAGAAATAAAAAAAGTCCTTTCTAAGCGAAAGGACTTTTTTTATTTTACAATGTTTTAGCCACTTTATCTATCGCCTTGACAGTAAAATCTAAATCCTCATAGGTCAAAGCATCGGTAATAAACCATGTTTCATAAGCTGATGGCGCAATATAAACGCCTTCATTCAACAAACCGTGGAAGAATTTCTTAAATGTATCGTTATCGCCGTTTTTAGCGGTTTGAAAATCAACCACCGGATTGGCATCAAAATGAACTGAAATCATCGAACCTACTCTATTGATGGTGAAAACAATATTATTATCTCTTAGAACTTTGTCAATTCCTTTGTGCAAATACAAGGTTTTCTCTTCTAATCTTTTGAAAATATCCGCGTCATTGTTCAACGCTTCCAACATTGCCAATCCGGCAGCCATTGCCAAGGGATTTCCTGACAAAGTTCCGGCTTGGTAAACCGGACCTAATGGTGCTAAATAATTCATAATTTCGTTACGCGCTGCAAACGCACCAACGGGCAATCCGCCGCCAATTACTTTTCCGAAGCAGGCAATATCAGCCGTCACTCCATATAATTCTTGTGCTCCGCCTTTGGCCAAGCGAAAACCGGTCATTACTTCGTCAAAAATCAACAAAGCACCATTGGCATCACAAACTTCCCGAAGCGATTGCAGAAAACCTTCTTTTGGCGGTACACAACCCATATTTCCGGCAACGGGTTCTATGATAATGGCGGCAATTTCGTTTTTGTTGGCTTCGAATAAAGCCTTCACATTTTCTATGTCATTGTAATTGGCCAACAAAGTATCTTTGGCCGTTCCTTGAGTTACCCCGGGACTGTTGGGTACGCCAAAAGTACTCAATCCGCTACCGGCTGCGATTAAGAACGAATCCGAATGACCATGATAACAACCTGAAAATTTGATGATTTTATCTCTTTTGGTATAACCTCTGGCCAAGCGAATAGCACTCATACAAGCTTCTGTTCCTGAATTCACAAAACGAATTTTGTCAATATTAGGCACCATTGAAATGGCCAATTTCGCGATTTTTGTCTCTAATTCCGTTGGCATACCAAAGGAAGTTCCTTTTTGGGCTTTTTCAATTACGGCATCCACTACCGGTTGATAAGCATGCCCCAAAATCATTGGCCCCCAAGAATTGATATAATCAATCAATCGGTTGTCGTCTTCGTCATAGAGGTAAGCACCCTTGGCGCTTTTGGCAAAAAGGGGTGTTCCGCCAACTCCTTTAAATGCTCTTACCGGAGAATTTACACCGCCGGGTATTACTTTTTCAGCTTCAGCAAACAACTGACTGCTTCTTTGATAAATCATGTTTTAGGTAATTTTATTTTGAATCTACTTAACGATTATCGTTTGTCCTAAAGACAATGAATTATCCGTTAAATTATTTTTCCGTTTTAATTCTTCTATCGAAATGTTGAACTTTTTAGACAGTGAATATAGTGTATCTCCTTTGACAACGGTATATTTTTCAACGCCTTCAGTATAGACAATCTCTTTTTTGGCAATAACAACCGGCACATAGTCTTTCCCCAAAACTTCGGCATCGTATTTTGCCAATTGGTAACGTTCAATCAATCCGATTAATTTTTCAGGGTATTTTGGGTCGGTTGCATAACCGGCTGCTTTTAAACCGTAAGCCCAACTTTTATAATCATCTTTCCCGAACTGAAAAAGCTCGGCATATCTTGGTCGACTCGTTAAAAAATAAGAATGGTCTCGAAAAGAACCACTCGGATTGTCATATTTTCTAAAACATTCGTTTTCTTCATCATCAGTATAACGAATACTGGGTCCGGTCCATTCTTTGTGACATTTAATTCCGAAATGGTTGTTCGCTTGCATACTCAGCGGACCTGTTCCGGCACCGGATTCTAAAATAGCTTGACCCAAAGTTATACTGGCCGGAATTCCGGTTTTGATCATATTTTCTTTGGCCAAACTTTTGTATTTTTCGATATAGGCCAAAACCATTTCGGTAGTAACCTTAACTCGGGTTGTGGCTTCTAAAATCTCACTTGATGAGGCATTGTTTTGCGTTGAAGAAGTGGTAGTTGCTTGCACAACTCCTTCAGGCTTTTTGGACTGATTGGGTCTTAAAATGGGCTTTTTGACTCTTTGTGCAACGGGAGCTGTTGTTTTTCTGGGATCGGGCTGAGATGTTCTGACTACAGATTGGTTAGAACCACAAGAAGCCACAAAAATCATAAGCAGCAATAAAAAAAGTTTCTTAATCATAGGTATTTATTTCGATTTGGTTTTTCTGTTTTAACAATTGGTTCATTCCTGCAATTCCTTGTAATCCGCCGGTATGAATTAACAATATCTTGGAATCCCTCGGAAACCACTCTTTTTTAATCAAATCAAAAACACCATAAACCATTTTTCCGGTATAAATCGGGTCTAAAGGAATTTGGTATTTTTGATAAAAATCATTTATAAAATAAACTAATTCAGGCGTCACTTTGGCATAACCGCCAAAATGATATTCGGTCACTAATTCCCAATTTTGATTATGAACAAATTTACAAATATCTTCTTTTAAAAAATCGCCTTTCAAAGCAGGAAATCCTAAAACTTGTTGACTATGTTTTGAACAATTAATAACACCCGAAATCGTACCGCCGGTTCCTATAGCACAGCAGATATAATCAAAGCTTTCATCCGCTTTGGTTAAAATTTCTTCACAACCTTTTATGGCTAAATCATTGGTTCCTCCTTCGGGTAAGCGATAAAAATCACCAAATTTTTCCTCCAGTATCTTGCTGAAATCAGCGCTGTTTTTGTCGCGATAGACAGTTCTTGAAACAAACTCAAAAACCATTCCGAAGTCTTGTGCTTTTTGTAAAGTAGGGTTTTCTGCAATCTTATCCCATAATTCTTCTCCTCTGATGACACCAATAGTTCGGAAACCGTTTTCTTTTCCGGCAGCGGCAACGGCTAAGATATGATTGGAAAAAGCACCTCCAAAGGTTAGTAAAGTATTTTTGTTTTCTTTTTTGGCTTGCGCCAAATTGTATTTCAGTTTTCTGTATTTATTTCCGGAAATATAGGGATGCAACAAATCTTCACGCTTGATATAGAGCGTGATATCAGAATTTTCGATTTCGATTTTTTGATTAATGCTATCCAAAAAAAAGCTTTTGGCAAAGGTACGAAACGCTACAGTCTTGGGATAAAAAAAGCGATTTAAAAATCGCTTTTGAGTGTTTCTTAATGGTTAGAAACTATTATTTTCTGTGCCATTTTCCTATTGTCATTGGTTACAACCTCAACTAAATAAACAGCTTCTGCCATACCACTGGTGGAAAATTCATAGCTGTTTCGCACTCCCAATCTTTGTTTGTCAAAAATTTGCTTTCCGGCAATATCAAAAAGCTTAACAGACTTTAAGTCTAATGAATTGGGATTAGAAACAGTAAGCGTTTGCGAAGTATTATTTTGAAAAATAACCAAATCCGATTTTATATTATCCTGACTGTCTAAATTGGAGTCTTTAAAAGTAATTTCGAAGCGATTATTATAAACTCCTGTCGATAAAACCACTTCATAGGTGCTGTTTTTGATGTCATGATAGCTATTGTCTTGGGCATCATACATGAATATTGATTGCGATTCATCGAAATTTACAACCATAGAAGCGTCAAATTTAAAAGTGGCGTTATCTGTGGCTTTTATTCCAACCGGAATTCTCTTTTCAATATCAAAACTCAAACCTTGGATAACATATTTATCATTATCTAAAAAGAAATAAACATCATTTGGAATGGCATCTTCAACCGGTGATTTGGCATCAATCCCCCTGTCAATTCCGTCAGTGGCTGTTGGCAGTAAAACCAGTGCAATTTGTCTGGTAAATTGGTTATTCATTATGGTATTGAGACGAATTTGAGCTACTTGATTTGCTGCAGGATTTTGAGTAGATTGAGTTTGATTATTGGCATTTCTTTCAAATTCAGAATAAAGGTCGGATTCTTTGTAAAACGCTCTATGAGTGTTTTTCAAGGTCACTGCAACCGGACTTCCGCTAGCTTTACCTTTCACCATAAAACCTTGACCGATAGGCGCATATTTTCTTTGAATTGACAATCCTGATGAAGCTCCAACAGTATTTATAGTTCCGTCAATGTTAAAAGAATCAAACGTGGCCGGTACATAAACACCGTATTCTGTTGGGCTGGTACTGATAGGCGCATAAGTTCCATATCCACCACGATATGCCAATAACAAATGAGAATTAACCGTTTTATCGTGTTCCCAATAGTAAGCAATTCCGGTACAATCGGTATTACTCGGATCTAACAAAAAAGCATTCACATGTAATGCTGATGGGTATGGATTACCGGTTAACGTTAAATTATCTGTGACAACATTTACAGTGATATTGCCATCATTAGGTTTTCCTCTAAAATCATAACGTTGCGCTCCACCGGGGTTATTGACCGCTGTTTCGCCTACGTTTGTAGCATCTGTTCCGCTGGTTCCTTTCATGGTAAAACCTTGTCCGGCTTCAATATCAGTATTGGCAGCAGAATGAATCCATTCTGAATAATCGGCTCCGGCTAAAAATCTCCAAATCCAATAACTAGCTATAGAAAGAGAACCATTGGCTGAAACGCCATCATAAGTAGCTGAGTCAATTGTGGCCGGTGTACTGTTTAAAACCGTCGTAGGAATATTTAACATTGTGATTCCGAAATTTTCATTTCCGGCTGCTGTTGAGGCATTACCAACTGGAGAGCACCAATAATTGTAATCATAATTGTCTGAAGTTCCTTCTTGAAAAACTGACAAAACACCCTCGCCTCTATTGGTTGAGACTCCTGCTGTTCCTTGCAAAAGCTGACCTTCGTTTCTTAAAAAAAGATTACCGTTATTCTGAAGATTTACATCTTGAGTAACATAAACATATTGCTCTTTAACAAAAACATAGCTATTCGGGCTAACATAAAGTTGTGCCAAAGCAGTTGAACAAACCAATAAAATGGTCACAAATATTAACTTCTTCATAATATCATTATCTTAAATACTCAACTAAATAAGTTTTAACAGCCATAAAGATATAACTTTTTTTTAAAAAACACTGAATGCCAAGAATATACAGACCTCTTATGACAAAAAAAACTACAACCCACAAACCGTCTATGATTTGAAAAGATTTTAAAAACTAAGTTATTGCCATATCACTATTGCTTTTTTTATATATTATTATTTAAATCATCCGGAATTATCACAATTAGTTTGTTAATTTCTTAGATTTTTATGGCTTTTTAAAGACTATTTAGAAATAATTATTATTTTGCACTATATTAAAATTACTGCAATTTATTATTCATTACCGTTAAATGACAAATAATTATCCCTCTATAAATTTAAATCCTCGCCTCAGGAAAGCATTAGCTGCCTTGTCATGTTTGTTTATTTTATTAATTTCTAATACTATACAAGCTCAAGGAACCAGTTGTTCAAATGCAACTGCTTTAACAATTAATGGAAGTTGCGTGTCAGGAGTTACTATTGGTGACACAACACAAGACTCACCTAATATAGGGACTTGTCCCGGCACTTTCGCAAGAGAAGGATGGTTTACTTTTACTGTTTCAAGTGGACCTCAAAACATAACCATAACTGCCGATGCAAACAATAGAAATCTTTTTTTACAATTAATTTCTTCGACCTCATCTTGTACCGGTTTATCTCAAATTAATTGTGCAAACGCAACCAATTCGAACGGCGCACAAATTGAAAGTATAAATCAAACTTTAGGCAATGGAATTTATTACATAAAAGTAGTAAATGTTGGTTCGAGCAATATGGTTTTAAATAGCATATGTGTAACGGCAACATCACCTTGTACAGCTCCGGCAGCTCAAGCTTCGGGATTTACTTTGGGCACAGTCACTTCAACTACGGTTCCGGCAACCTTTTCGGGTACTGCGAATGGTTTTTTAGTCATACGTTCTTTGACAAATACACCACCATCCCAACCTATTGACGGTACAATTTATTCGGCTGCTAACATTGCTACATTAGGCTCTGGTTTGACATTTATCCAATCTGGTGCATCAACAACAATTACCGACACCGGACTTACAGGAAATACACAGTATTATTATTTTATTTATGCCTATAACAATACATCCTGTACAGGTGGACCGGTTTACAACGCTTCAGGGGCTTTGACCGGTAATGCTGTTACTTGTCCGGCCATACCAAACTCCGTAGCCACCGCCGGTATAACTTCGAGTGGATTTACTTTGAATTGGGCAGCTCCAACTGGCGGTTCGGCAAATGCCATTACTTATTCGGTACAAGTCACCACTGATGCAGGTTACACCACTAATATTTCCGGCTCTCCTTTTTCAATATCGGCACCAACAGTTACTTTAAGCTTAACCGGATTGAACGCCTCAACAATTTATTATTATAGAATTCTTGCCAGTAATGGATGTAATAGTGCTTATGTAACCGGGAATGTTACCACTAGCGCAGGCAATCCATGCTCCAATGCAACAACACTAAACTGTGGAACAACCAACCTTGCTGGAACTACTGTTGGAAGTACAAATTACACCCATAATACCGGTTGTACCATGAGTAATTATGGCAAATGGTATACTTTTATTGGAGATGGAAATATGAACACTATTTCAGTAACCACCACTAACTTTGATGCCGAGATGTCAATATCAAGTGGAACTTGTGGGGCTTTAACAAATATTACTTGTGAAGATAGTGCCATCAACGGTACGGAAACATACAGCTTTACAGCTACAGTTGGAGTTACTTATTATGTTTACGTTTCCTATTGGTTATCTGGAGATACAACTACAGGAACGTTTACGATTTCCAGAACTTGTACAACGCCTTTTGACCCTTGTGCTTCTATTCCGAATATTAGTACTTGTGGATCAACTACAAATACAACTATTGCAGCTGGAATTGGAGCCTATGGTACTTCATCATGTGGCTGGACAACTTCGGGACAAGAACAAATATATACATTCACCCCAACAATAACCGGTAATTATTCTATTTCTCAAACCAGTTCATTTGCTTATATAGATTACCAATTCAAACCGGCGTCTTCAGGCTGTAACAGTTCGGGCTGGACTTGTATTGATGACATTTCAGGCACTGCAAACAGCCCTTATTTCAGTTTAACTGCCGGAATACAATACTATCTTTTGTTGGACCCCGAAAGTTCAGCAGGCGGAAATGTTAGCTTTGTTCTGAACTGTCCGCTAACACCTCCAACCAATGATAATTGCAGCGGAGCAATTTCTTTAACGGTTAACCCTTCAACCACTTGTACGACTAACACCTCAGGGACTACTTTGGGTGCTTCACAATCTCAAGCCGGTTGTATCGGCACTGCTGATGATGATGTTTGGTACAGTTTTGTAGCGATAACAAATTCTCATACCGTAACTGCAACACCCACTGGCTTATCTGACACGGTAATACAAGCCTTTAGCGGAAATTGTGGTTCATTAGTAAGTTTGGGTTGCGTTGACGACACAATCTCTTCAAATGAATCAACCGTTCTAACCGGATTGACTATTGGAAACACCTACTTTGTTAGAGTGTATAGCTACAGCAGTAGTTCAGGTCAAGGTACTTTTAATATTTGTGTAACCTCAAATATTCCCTGTACCGGTGGTTCAGGAGCCGGAGGAGCAAGTGATAACTGTCCGGTTATAGTTGCAGGTGGTATAGGAATGAGCGGCGCCGACCCTAATCCGATTAACGCCTGTATTTCTTCCACTTGCGTTGATTTAGAAGCTACTTATTTGCAATTAAATCAAACCACCAATTATACTGTTCAGCCTATTACTTACAATCCACCATACCAATTTAGTTGTTTGCAAAACTCTGTTAGTATCAATGTGGATGATGTTTGGTCTCCAACTGTTTCACTGCCTTTTAATTTCTGTTTTTATGGCACCAATTACAGCCAATGTTTAATAGGTTCAAACGGAACAATCACTTTTGACCTCACGAATAATACACCCGGTGGTTATAGTGGATGGTCATTTGCCAACAATCTTCCGAACAACACCTTGTTTTTGAATACTATTTTTGGAGTATACCATGATATTGATCCAAGTAAAGGTGGTGAAGTGGGCTGGGAATTAATCACCTTAACTTCAGGTTGTAGAGCATTAGTAGCTTCATGGAATGATATCCCGATGTTCTCTTCCAGTTGTAATGCCCAATTGTATACCGGAATGATTGTATTGTATGAAAACACTAATATCATTGAAGTCTACATTGAAGAAAAAAATGTTTGCGCCACTTGGAACAGCGGAAATGCCATAGTAGGTATTCAAAACGCAACAGGAACGCAAGCTGTGGTGGCACCAAACAGAAACGGACTAGACACGAACTGGACAACTACCAATGAGGCGTGGAGATTTACGCCATCCGGAACATCAATTGCCTCCGTAAAATGGTACCAAGGTTCAGGAACGAGCGGAACGGTTGTGGGTACAAGCAATACTTTAAACATTTGTCCAACCACAACCACCACCTACACAGCAGAAGTAACTTATACGCTTTGTGGCGGATCTACTTTAAAAATAACCGATGAAACTACGGTAACCGTTGGCGCCAGTAAAGTATGGAACGGCTCAGTAGACAACGATTGGAACAAACCAAACAATTGGACTCCCAACACTGCCATCCCCAATAGCGCTGACTGTGTAATTATCCCTATTACAGCAAATAATCCTGTCATTTCAGGAACTAATTATAGTGCTTTAGCCGGTACGTTATCTATTCAAAATGGCGCTACTTTAACTATAAATTCAAACAACAGCCTTACCGTTACCGATTGGGTAAATGTAGCCGCAACAGGAACATTTACAATCAATAATAGTGCAAGTTTGGTCCAAATCAATAATGTTACCAATACCGGAAATATCATCTACAAGCGAGATGCTACCATCAGAAGTTTGGATTATGTCTATTGGTCATCACCTGTAGCCAATTATAGTTTAAGTAGCATTGCTGCTCCGCTATCCTTTTGGGCCATGTACAAATGGAACACCACTGTGGCCAACACCAATGGAGGACAAGGCAATTGGGAAAGCGCTGCAGGTGACACTATGATTGCCGGAAAAGGATATATAGCCAGTGGTCCAAGCACTTTCAGCTCCACAGTAGCGGCAACTTTAAACGGCAGTTTTACAGGCGTACCTAATAACGGAAATATTACTATCCCAATAGCCCGCGGAAGTGACACCAATACAGCGCTTCACTATGGAACCAATGGTGCAGAAATCACCAATTACAGCGACAACTGGAATTTGTTAGGCAACCCATATCCTTCAGCCATTAGAGCCAGCCAATTTTTATTTGACAACAACACCAAAATTATGGGGAATGTCAAATTGTGGACACACGGCACTTTACCGGCCATCATAGCCAGTCCGTTTTACAATACTTTTATTTATAACTACAGCCCCGGAGATTATTTGACTTATAACTTTACAGGTACCAGTTGTTGTCCGGCAGCAGGAGCTGATTTGTTTATTGGCTCAGGTCAAGGCTTTTTTGTGCAAATGGTTGACGGTCCGGCCGCAACAGACAACATAACTTTCACCAATAGCTTAAGAAGCAATACCTACAGTAACAGTACTTTCTACCGATTGTCAAACTCTAATGTTTCTAATAGTATTAATGTTGAAAATTTGGAAAGAAACAGAATTTGGCTCGACATCATTGACAGCAATAACAATTCCGACAGAACTTTGTTCGGATACATTGAAGGTGCGACTATGGGTAACGACAGTTTCTTTGATTGCATCACGCAAAACACAGGCGGAACCGCCATTTATTCCTTATTGGACAATGCCAAATTTTCCATTCAAGGAAGAGCTTTACCTTTTGATGTTAATGACGAAGTGCCAATCGGCGTTAATATCCCAAGCTCTGGAAATTACTCTATTGCCCTAGCCGCTATTGACGGTCTTCTAAACAATCAAAACATTTACCTAAAAGATAATTTATTAAATATTACCCACGATTTGAAAGTAAGTCCATACCAATTCACCTCAACCAACGGCATGATACACGACCGCTTTGAAGTAGTTTACCGTAACAATGCTTTAGACAATTCTGAGTTTTCAAGTAACAACCAAGTAAACGTTATTGTAAAGGATGAAGTTACAGTGAGCTCCAATAGTCTTCAAATGGAATCCATAATCGTCTACAATGTTTTAGGCCAAAAACTAGATAGTTATTTTAACATCAACACTAATTTCTTTACGCTTTCTAATCTTAGAAAAAATAACGCCGGTCTTTTATTGAAAATAAAATTACAAACCGGAGAAACCGTAATCCGAAAAGTGATTTATTAATTAAAGATATTTTAAAAACATCCCAAAAGACCTTTGCTTTAAATAGTGAAGGTCTTTTTCATTGGCATAGGCTTCTTGCTCAAATGAAATTTTACGATAAGCCAAATTTCTATCTTGGCACTTCAACCATCGCACCAAAAACTCTATGCCATACCAAATAAAAAAAGGCAAAATCAACAACTCCAATTGCTGGCGCAAATGAATTTTTTCGTGATTAATCAAAACCGAATCACTTTTATTTTGATTAGATTTCAAAACCACAAACGGAAATACAGTCAATCCTCTGTAGCCTTTCGGAATTAAATATTTCGAAACGATTAGTATCATTACTGATAAAGTCTTTAAATTTGTGCCTATGAACGAGCAAAATAATGAAAATAAATTAATCGAAGGCGAAGATTATTACTTAACGCCCGAAGGTTACCGATGTTTCACCGAAAAATACCACTTAAAACGCGGCTATTGCTGCCGAAGCGGTTGCCGTCACTGTCCGTACGGATTCGATAAAAAAACAGGCACTATTAAACCAAAAAAATAAAATTAGGGCGTTACCACAAGGGTCGGGCTTTCCGCAGTACACGGTACTTGCTCCAATCCCTAACGCAACAGCTTAGAACCAAAGATAAAAACTCAGAAACATAGAAACTCAGCAACTAAAAACATGACTTTCCAACAACAAATACTTCAAGGAATCCCAACGGTTTTACCACAACCCAAACCCTACGAACCCGAAATCAATCACGCGCCCAAACGCAAAGAAATATTATCCGAAGACGAGAAAAAATTAGCGCTCAAAAATGCTCTACGCTATTTCGAACCGCAACACCACGCTACTCTAATTCCCGAATTCAAAGCCGAACTGGAAACCTACGGTCGCATCTACATGTATCGCCTTCGCCCGGATTATAAAATGTACGCTCGTCCAATTTCGGACTATCCCGGAAAATGTGAACAGGCTAAAGCCATCATGCTCATGATTCAAAACAATTTGGATTACGCCGTGGCCCAACATCCGCATGAATTAATTACCTACGGAGGAAACGGAGCTGTATTCCAAAACTGGGCGCAGTATCTTTTGACCATGAAATATTTGGCCGAAATGACCGAAGAACAAACTTTAGTCATGTATTCCGGACACCCAATGGGCTTATTTCCATCGCATCCCGAAGCGCCAAGAGTGGTCGTAACTAACGGTATGGTTATCCCCAACTACTCCAAACCGGACGATTGGGAAAAAATGAACGCACTCGGCGTTTCTCAATACGGGCAAATGACCGCCGGAAGTTATATGTACATCGGTCCGCAAGGTATTGTTCATGGAACAACCATTACAGTACTAAACGGATTCAGAAAAATAAAAAAATCTCCTAAAGGCGGTTTATTCGTAACCTCTGGTTTAGGCGGAATGTCAGGAGCACAACCTAAAGCCGGAAACATTGCAGGTTGCGTAACCGTTTGTGCCGAAGTCAATCCAAAAATTACCCACATACGCCATACTCAAGGTTGGATTAATGAAGTTATAGATAACATCGATGCGTTAGTCCCAAGAGTCAAAACCGCTTTAGAAAACCAAGAAGTTGTTTCTATAGCTTATTTAGGAAATGTAGTTGACGTTTGGGAACGATTCGACCAAGAAAATTTGCATATCGATTTGGGTTCCGACCAAACTTCGCTACACAATCCTTGGGCTGGTGGTTACTATCCGATAGGTCATACTTTCGAAGAATCTAATGAGCTAATGGCAAATAATCCGGAGAAATTCAAAGAGGAAGTGCAGAAAACCTTGCGTCGTCATGCGGCAGCCATTAACAAACACACCGCCAAAGGCACTTACTTCTTTGATTACGGAAATGCATTCTTACTCGAAGCTTCTCGCGCCGGCGCTGATATTATGGCCGAAAACCACATCGATTTTAAATATCCAAGTTATGTGCAGGACATTATGGGACCAATGTGTTTTGACTACGGATTTGGGCCATTCCGTTGGGTTTGCGCTTCCGGAAATCCAGAAGATTTAGCCAAAACCGACCAAATTGCCTGTGAGGTTTTGGAAGAAATGATGCAAAATTCACCCGAAGAAATCCAACAACAAATGGCCGACAACATCCAATGGATTAAAGGTGCACAAGAAAATAAATTAGTGGTTGGTTCACAAGCCAGAATCCTTTACGCCGATGCAGAAGGTCGAATCAAAATCGCGGAAGCTTTCAACCAAGCGATTGCCCGTGGCGAAATTGGCTATGTTATTTTAGGTCGCGATCACCACGACGTTTCCGGAACGGATTCGCCTTATCGTGAAACTTCAAATATCTACGACGGTTCCCGTTTTACTGCCGATATGGCCATTCACAACGTTATTGGTGACAGTTTCCGCGGCGCGACTTGGGTATCCATTCACAATGGCGGTGGTGTTGGTTGGGGCGAAGTAATTAACGGCGGTTTTGGTATGGTTCTTGATGGTTCAAAAGCAGCGTCAAGACGCTTAGAATCAATGCTTTTCTGGGATGTAAACAACGGTATTTCAAGAAGAAGTTGGGCCCGAAATGAAGGTGCCATTTTCGCTATAAAAAGAGCCATGGCCACGCAACCTTTATTAAAAGTTACCATCCCTAATATAGTTGATGATGGATTGTTAGAATTTTAGATTATTAGACTGACTTAGACAAAATAATCGTTATGAATTCCAAATCTAACAATCTAAGAAGTCTAACAATCAAAAAAAATGAAATATGAAAACAACTAAAATTTTACCTTTATTTTTACTTTTTGTAGTAGCCGCATGCAGTTCGGTTAGAGTGAACTCTGATTACGACAAGCAAGTAGATTTTGCAGCCTATAAAACCTATGCTTTCCACAAAACCGGTATTGACAAAGCCGAAATTTCCGATTTAGACAAAAAGCGAATTTTGCGTTCTATTGACGAAACTATGACTGCTAAAGGCTTTACCAAAAGTGATAATTCCGATTTATTGATTTCTTTTTTTACTAAAGAAAGAGAAGAAGTCAATGTGAACCAATTCAACGCCGGTTGGGGTTATGGCTGGGGCTGGGGTTGGAATCCTTATTTGTGGGGCGGCAATACTTCTGTTTCCCGTCATACCGAAGGCACTTTGTACATCGATATTATTGATGCCAAGAAAAAAGAACTGATTTGGCAAGGCGAAGGCGAAGGCGTTTTAACCAAAGACACCCATAAAAAAGACGAAGTTATTAAAGAATTTGTGACCAAAATATTAGAGCAATATCCACCGCAGAAGAAGTAGGCAGTGTTCAATATTCAGTTGGCAGATTAAGATATAAACCGTAACCGAGCTGTTACGGTTTTTTTTGCTGTTAACCTAGCCCATTTGAAATTAAAAGGAGGACAGCCAGTGGCTGTCAGGTAGATCACAACCACATTTAAAGTTAAAAGATTTAATAGAAACGAAAATATATTTTAGCCCGGATTGTAGTGGCATCCTTTTTCTTTGCAAAAGAAAAAGATATAACGGAAAGCCGGAAACAGCTCCTAAAAATAAATCTGTTCAAAGTTTTTTTATGATTTTTATCACAGTTGTTTGTCCTAAGATTTGTAAATTTACGAACACAACAAAACCAGATTTATGGAAGCCCATTTTGAAAGCAACCCTTTGATTGACAGATTACCCAAGCACTTAAAGCAGTTTATCAAACCGCAGGATTACGACGATTACACTCCGATTAATCAGGCTGTTTGGCGTTATGTGATGCGTAAAAATGTGGATTATCTTTCAAAAGTTGCCCACGAATCCTACCTCGAAGGCTTGAAAAAAACCGGATTGGAAGTGGATAATATTCCGAACATGTATGGCATGAACCGTATTTTGAAAGAAATCGGTTGGGCTGCCGTAGCTGTAGACGGATTTATACCGCCCAATGCTTTTATGGAATTCCAGGCTTACAATGTTTTAGTAATTGCTTCCGACATTCGTCAGTTAGAACACATTGAATACACTCCGGCTCCGGACATCATTCACGAAGGTGCCGGCCACGCTCCTATCATTGCCAATCCGGAATATGCGGAATATTTGCGCCGTTTTGGAGAAATTGGTTGCAAAGCCATTTCGTCTTCGCGCGATTATGAAATGTATGAAGCGATTCGTTTGCTATCTATCCTAAAAGAAGCGGAAGGCACACCTGAAGAAGAAATCAAGAAAGCCGAAGACCAAGTCGAATTTCTGCAAAACAATATGGGAGAACTCTCTGAAATGTCCCGCATCAGAAACTTGCATTGGTGGACAGTGGAATATGGCTTAATCGGAACTATTGAAAACCCAAAAATATATGGTGCAGGATTGCTTTCTTCCATTGGAGAAAGTGCTTGGTGCATGACGGATAACGTAAAGAAAATCCCTTATGACATTTCAGCGGCAGATCAAAGTTTTGACATCACCAAACCGCAACCACAGTTGTATGTAACTCCAGATTTTGCTCATTTGAGTTTGGTTTTAGAAGAGTTTGCCAACACCATGGCTTTGCGCACCGGTGGCTTATCGGGGATTCAAAAGTTGATTAATTCTAAAGCTTTAGGAACTATAGAGCTAAGTACAGGAATTCAGATTTCTGGTTTGTTTACCAACGTAATTGAACACGAAGGCAAACCGGTTTATGTTCAAACTACCGGCAAAACCGCTTTGTCTTACCGCGAAAAAGAATTGGTAGGTCACGGAACACAATACCACGCCGAAGGATTTGGTTCTCCGATTGGAAAACTCAAAGGCATCAACTTAGCGATTGAAGATATGAGTCCGAGAGATTTGAGAGCGTATGATATTTATGAGGCTGAAAAAGTGACTTTAGAGTTTGAAGGAAATGTTACCGTTACCGGAGAAATCATTACCGGTTCGAGAAATTTGCAAGGCGAAATTATCATCATCAGTTTTAAAAACTGTACGGTAACCCACAACGACACCATATTATTCCAACCGGAATGGGGAACTTATGATATGGCTGTGGGTAAAAAAGTGATTTCCGCTTTTTCAGGTCCGGCCGACGTAAATAGTTTTGACATGATTAACCACGTACCGTCAAGTCACACGATTAAAGCCAAAAAATCGGCAGAACGAGAAGAATTAGAAGGCTTGTACCTCAACATCCGGAACATCCGCGAAGGCAAACCTGCAGTGATTTCTATTGAAAATACTTTTGATTTAGTCCAAAGCAAACATCCGAAAGATTGGTTGCTTTCTTTAGAAATAGCAGAACTTTGTGATAAAACCGGGAACACCGAACTCTTGCATAACGTTTTAATTCATTTGGAAAAACTCAAACAAAACCGTCCAGAAATTGCGCATTTGATTTCGGGTGGATTGGGCTTGTTTTTGGAAAAAGTAAGTTTACCGCACTAATGTAACCTTTGTTACTGCGAGCCAATCCATTACCCAATATCTTTGCTGAAAAAATTACAATTATGGGATTATTAGACATGTTAGGTTTAGGCAGTAAATCTGAAAGCATAAAAGATTTTATAAACAAAGGCGCTGTTATTATTGATGTAAGAACCGTTGGTGAATTCAGAGATGGACACATCAAAGGCTCTAAAAATATTCCGTTAGATACCATTAACGGCAAAGTAAACGAAATCAAAAAACTAGACAAACCGGTAATCGTTTGTTGTCGCTCCGGTATGAGAAGTGCTCAAGCGGCTTCTGTTTTAAAATCAGCAGGCATCGAAGTAATTAATGGTGGTGGTTGGCAAAGTTTGGAAGGTAAGTTATAATAAAAAAGTCCCGAAAATTCGGGACTTTTTTATTTATTCCACTTCTTTGTATAATTTTCTATTGAATAACTATGGTTCATATACATATCCCATAGCATTAAATTAAACTCTTTGTAATATTCTTCTTTTTTTGTAGGATCCATTTTAAAATTAGCCAGCACCAGTTCTGCATCTTCATAGTCAGATAATTTATAGCCTTTTAAATTCCATGCACCAGCCATTTTATAGTTTAAGGCGCCATTGTAATCACCTAATTCGGCTGCTTTTTTAAAATATTCCAAGCATTTTATTTTATCTTCTTTGATAATCCCGGCGGCAATCATTAGGCCATACATATTTAAAGCTGATGGCTCATTTAACTTTGCACATGCTGTTATAATTTCTTTTGCATTGTAGTTAAAATCACTGCTTTTTATTTTAAAGCCGTCACTTTTTTTGTAACGATGACAACCATCACAACTCAATTTTTCGCAATTCCCTAGATATCTTTCACACTCATCAACCGTATTTTCAATGAAGCCTAAATATTTTAATAATTTAAAAACTGAAATATCTTGTCTTTTGGCATAATACATCCAATCTTCGGCTTCAAATTTTCGGAGTTCTCCTCCATCGTCACCATAAAAATTTAAATAGAGATAATAGTTTGGTTTTCGGGCGTAAGCATTTTTAGAAAAAGGAGACACACATTGAACATTTAATTGTTTCAGAGCATAACCTTGGGCTTCTTGCGGATTAGATTTTGAATTTGCACGTTGTGCTAAACGAACAAAAGGAGTATTTTCAGTAGTTATAATTTCATTCACTTTCATCGTCAATGCCGGATACTTTTTTTCTAATTCTAAATATTTATCCAAAAAAAGATTGTCTTCTTTATAAAAACTTAAATGAATATAAGTATTGAAGTGTACTCCTTCTTTTTCATCATGGAAACCATTAAAAAAGACAGGGATTAATTGGGTTAAAATGAGTTGATCCACTTCTTCTGCTTTCTCGGGAAAACGTTGTTGGAGTTTTTCAAAATTTTTCAAGGCAGAAACGGGATAGAATGTCGATTTTAAAGCATAGTAAATTAGTTCATCATATGTTGCTGTGCTTTCTTTCTCAGAAAACAGAGATACATAATTGGCATAATTCAATACCGCATCTTTAATTTTTTGTCGGGAACTACTGTAATGCGGATCTGATTTTGAATCTCCTTCTCCTAATGCTTCTCGAAGAGCTGCATGAATTTCACCCGGAGACAATGGGTCTTCACTCAATAATGACCTGTAATATTTATAAACCTGATAATATTCTTGCCAATCTGCTTTTTGCTGTTGTTCTTTCTCTAATCGTTCTCTTTTTTCTTTTTCTGCTTTGGCTTGTTCCGCTGCGGCTTTTTCAGCTCTTTCTCGAGCCGTTTTTTCATACGAGTAATTATTTCCGTTTCCATAATTTCCCTTAACACCTGAACCCGAATTTGAATTTGAATTCATATTGGCTCTATGTGCCGCATCATTTTGATTCATTCGGTCTTGACGCATTTGTTCAAGTCGATAAGCATCAGGTTTGTGGTAAGCATCACCGTATTGAGCTTTTGAGGTAAACGAAATTAGAACTAGGAGAACTAGCAAAAAGTACTTTCTCATAAAAAAATTAAATCAAATTGTTATTCTTGGCTTTTTGAATGGCCTCGAGTTTATTGTGCACCTGCAATTTGGTATAAATATTCTCAATGTGTTTTCTGACTGTAGAAGGTGACAAAAATAAATTGTCGGCTATGACGTTGTAATTTAAACCTTTGCTGAGTTGTTCAAGCACTTCAACTTCTCTTGTGGTCAGCTTGATTTCCTCATCGCATTTTTCTTCAAAATTCACCGGATTTCTGAGCAATTTCAAAGTTTTCAAAGCGATGGAAGGATTCATTGCAGCGCCGCCATTTAAAGTTTCTATGATGCCCTGGTGGAGTTCTTTGGGGTTGACTTCTTTAAGCAAATAACCATCGGCACCGGCTTTGATGGCATTGAAAATATTTTCATCATTATCAAAAACGGTCAGCATGATGATTTTGATTTGCGGGTATTTCGATTTAATGATTTTAGTCGCCTCAATTCCGTTACAAACGGGCATTTCGATATCCATCAAGATTAAATCGATACACTTATTGGCTTCTAATTTTTTCTGTAAATCATTGCCGTCAATGGCAGTGAATTTTAAAACCATATCGTCAAAAAAAGACAACTTTTCGGCTACGGCTTTTTGCAAAAAAACATTATCGTCTACTATGGCTATTTTGGTGGACATGGCTAAAAATTATATAACAAATTTGACTCTTTTTTTTGAGGTAACATACTGATTTACAAAAAAAGTCCTTTTCAAAATGTGATTTAGCTTGAATAAACCCCAAAATGAAAAGGACAACAATAAAAACAACCTAAGTGTTTTTTCTGTAAAAATCAATACCACTTGATTAGCCAAATTTGACCAAATATTTTGATAAAAAAAATACGTCAAATGACGTATTTTTATCGGAGTGGTATATTGAAAAAGTTAATCCTTTTTCAGTTGAATACTGATTTTTGTGCCGGTTTCTCTTGCAGAAGTAATATGGAATAATCCACCCGTATCAGCTATGCGTTTGCGCATATTGTGGATGCCGTTGCCCAATGCGGTTTGCTCTATGTCAAATCCGGTACCGTCGTCAAAAATGGTAATTGAGATGGCATTATCATTTGGCGATATGTTAATGTTTATATTTTTCGGATTGGCATATTTTATACTATTGTTGACGGCTTCTTGTATGGTTCGGTAAAGATTCATACCTTCAACTGAAGTAAATTTTACGTTCTTAAGCGAGGTATCAACCTCAAAATTAAAACAGACATCTTCTTTTGCTTCTTTTGCTTTCTCGATGAAATTGTGAATTCTGGCTTGTAAATCTTCAAAAGTAATTTCGCTGTTATTCATCGCCCAAATCGTATCGCGAAGCTCTATAATAGTGGATTTGGCGAAATTGCTGATGCCCGACAATTTAGCATCTAACTTGGCGTTTTGAATATCAAAAGCATATTTAATATTGTCAACTGAAGAAATAATAAACGTGAGTTGGGAACCAATATTATCATGCAAATCTCTTGAAATAGCCAAGCGCTGCTCCTGCAATTTGTTTTGGGTTTCAATTTTGGCAATGGCCGATTTAAGTTCAAACTCTTGTTCTTGTTGCTTGTTTTTGAGTTTTTGTTGGCGGTAAACCAAGTAAATTATCACAAGTAATGCCAGTGAAATAAGACCCAGAATTAAAAACTGGGTTTCTTTTTTCTTGATTTCCAATTCTCGTGTGGCAATTTCGGCTTTTGACTTTTGGATGAGTCTTTCTTTTTTCTCGGTTTGGTATTTGGTTTCTAACTCAGCTGTTTGCTTTTCGGCTTTGCTGACTAATAATTGCTCATCTAAAATCGCCAATTTGTCTACATAAAAATCAACACTGTCCGGCTGATTCAAATAGGAATAGACCTTGATTAATGACTTGTAGTTTTTCTGAAGTTTTTCGTGATGTTGGGTTTGTTCAAAAAATGTTCGGGTTAGCTGCAGAAGTTTTTTGGCCTCGATATATTTTTTATTGGTTACCAATTCTATGGCCATATTCAAATCGAAATTGGCTTTGTCTAAATCCGAATTCAGCTCTTCGCGAGCTTGTTTGGATTTTTGATAAAGCGCCAAAGCATCTTTGGATTTTTTTTGTTCCGATTTGATGGAAGCAATGTTATTAAAACCGCTTGAAATCCCTTTTTTATTGCCTACAGCCGTACAAGCTTTTATACTTTTATCATAAAATTTAAGCGCATTAATGGTGTCTTGCATGTGCAAATAAACATTGCCGAGATTCAAACAAGACACACACAATTCTTCCTTGAAATCATTCTTTTCCTGGTACTGAATAACCTCACTGATGTACTTCAAAGCTTTGGGATAATTTTTAAGTTTGAGGTGAATCAACCCAATATTTCCTTTGATGATACTGGTGTTTTTTTCATCTTTTACACTTTCAAAATACGTTAACGCTTCCAAAAAAGACGCCATCGCTTGTTTGTATTGGTGTGTTTTTTCGTAGATATTGGCCAAATTATTATTGATTTTAGCCAGGCCTTTTACATCCTTTCTGAGCTTTCTGATTTTGTAGGCCGATAAATAATTCGATTTAGAATTGACAAAATCGCCTTTGATAAAATAAACCGCGCCTATATCGCTGTAAACTTGTGCCATTAAAGTAGAATCGTTCAATTTTTTGGACTCAACTGTTGCTTTTCCGCCATAATACAAGGCCGAGTCAATATTGATTTTAGAATAGTACCAAGTCAAATCTGAGTAAATAGAAGCCGTTTTTTTGGCATCGGGATTGGCTTTCAACTCTTTTTTTAAGCCGTCGATAATGTCTTGGGCATTTTGGGCCTTTGTTGGTATTGAAACCAACAATAAAAAAAGAAAAAGTAGTGATTTTTTCATACGCTGAACTTACAACAATATAGTGATTTTTGTTCCGTTGGCTGAACTTTGAATATCAAGTTCTCCATGGATTTCGTCGATTCGTTTTTGCATATTGAGCAAACCATTTCCTTTTTCTACAGTATTCAAATCAAAGCCTTTACCATCATCACTGACGGCAATTTGGATTTTATTAGCCACTTTTTCAACTTGTATATCAATCTTTTTAGCTTCAGCATACTTGATACTGTTATTGATGGCTTCCTGTATGGTTCGGTAAATATTCATGCCTTCAATAGAGGAAAATTGCAGGTCTTTTAATTCGGCGCCGACAGTGAAATTAAATTGAATTTCATTTTTGACTTCTTTCGCTTTATCTATAAAATTGTGAATTCGGGTTTGCAAATCTTCAAAGGTGATTTGGTTTTTATTCATCGCCCAAATCGTATCGCGAAGCTCAATAATCGTAGCCTTAGCAAAATCACTAATTCCGGAAAGTTTACGATCGAGCTTGGCGTTTTGAATGTCAAATGCATACTTAATATTATCCACCGAAGAAATAATAAACGTAAGCTGCGAACCTATATTATCGTGTAAATCTCTGGAAATGGCAAGTCTTTGTTCCTGTAATTTATTTTGGGTTTCAATTTTGGCAATAGCCGATTTAAGTTCAAACTCTTGTTCCTGTTGTTTGATTTTCATTTTTTGTTGGCGGTAAACTAAATAAATAATACATAGCAAAGCCAATGATATCAAGCCCAATATAAGAAACTGAGTGTTTTTATTTTCAATCTCAATTTCGCGTTCCCTAATTTCTGATTTTGATTGTAATAATTGTTTTTCTTTTTTCTCGTTTTGGTATTTGGCTTCCAATTCGGAAAAGGTTTGCGCTCGTTCCACATCAAAAACCGAATCCCTGATTTTGATATAATTCTCTTGGTCTTGTACTGCTTTTGAGAGATTATTTCGCTTCTTATTGAACTTAGCCCTTTGGTAATAAAAATCTCTTAATTTTTCGGCATTATCACTTTTTTTGGCGTACAAATAAGCTTTTCCAAACAACTTTTCGGCTTCTTCAAAATCGTCTAATTCGTAGGCTATGGTCGCCAAGTTGGTGTAATTCGTTGCCCTTTCGTAGTAATAATTAGCATCTTTAACACCATTGTTGTCAGTAAAATTTTTATCATTGATTTTAAGGGCAATTGAAATCCATTTTTTGGCTTCTTTGTATTTTTTTTGCTTTAATAATGTATTCCCGATGTTATTATAAGTTTCACCAATGTAAAGGGTGTCTTTGCCTTTGTAATATTTAAAGACTTTTTTGTGGTAATATAACGCGCTGTCAGGTCTGTTCCAATCGTCAAAATTGATGGCAATAGCATTGAGAGCATTGCTGATCATATCGGGATTTTTCTTTTCAAGACTTAGCCAATACTTCAATGCTTTTTTACCATAGAAGACGCCTTTTTGGTAGCTTTCAAAATCGTGATAGATAAAAGATAAGTTGGCGTTAAAATAAGCGGTCCAATTGTAATTCTTCTCTTTTTCGGCTACTCTCATTCCTTTGAGGGAATATTGTATGGCTTTATCATACTGCCCTTGCTTTCTGTAGACCTTGGAAAGGTTATTATAAACAGTCAAAAGCGAATTAACATCCCCATTTAGCAACAGTTTCTCAGCACGTTCCCCATAGACAATCGAACTATCTAATTGGTTATAATCACAGCAACGAGCGTTTTTACAAAAATAATACTGTGCTTCATCAGCCGGTGTTTTGATATTCTTTTTGGCAATTTTAAAGTAGTAATCTGAGGAATCCTGTGAAGTGAATGCTTTGATTAGAGTCTTCTTTATATCTTGAGCATTCGTCTCTGACGAAAACAGCAATACAATGATTGTGAAGTAGTAAAAATTTTTCATGCAGAGATTGTATAGCATAAATGTATTAAAAATGTTAAAATTTTCAACGTTTACATTTCTTTTTTTGGATATAAATCTTCTGCCAATTGATAATTCAATTCAAAAATGTTTTTATTCAACACGGTATTGACTTCTTTCATCTTAATTTTTAAATCTTCTGACAATTGGAGTTGAAGCGATTGTTTTTTACAATCCTCATTAAGCTGAAGCATGAACGCCTCCAAAGGTTTGATTTTTGACACAAACAAATCCCTTTCCGAGAGCATTTTGCGCAACAGATAAATAATGAATCCTATTAATCCCAAAAAAATAACCGCCAGAAAAATTGTCATACCTATTTGAATGTAGCTGATAAAATTCTAACAAAAAAAGACAAAAAAAAATACGGCATACGCCGTATTCTTAAAGTGTTGGGTTAGATTTATAATTCCAATCTAAAGGAACCATTAGTTACGTTTTTAGTAGCGCCTGTACAATCGTCACCTTCTCTGACTTCTTTACCTGTAAAACTGAAAGTTCCTTCAATTTTAGTGGCGTCAACAAAGGTAATCTCTACCGTTCCGCTGGTATTATCACAAATTTGAGAGCTGTAAGTTAAGCTGCTCATCGTATCCAAATTGATATCAATTAATGACAAACCGCCAACATAGGTATCATCGGTGTTGGTTGAGCTCACATTATAAGTTCCAACATCTAAAGTTCCATCTAAAGCATACAATTGAATGTTTACAGATTGTCCGGTAAGGGAAAACCCTTGCAAAACTAAATTACCACTATTGTAGCCGCCGTTAGCATAGTCGCCTTCTGCTAAGATATTTGTTCCGCCAACTTTAGCTTTTACAAAAGTTCCGGTTGAAGGACCGCTGAATCCACCGCCGCCATCACCGCCATCGCTGCTACAAGAAATAAATAAGGTTGACAATGTAGTGGTTAATACAAGTCCAAAAAGTTTTAATGTTTTCATACTATTTAAAGGTTTAAGTTATAGTGCAAATCTTGCATTAAACTAAAAAACTATCAATAAGGCATTTGTCGTATTTTTAACAATACTTCTCTATCATTTTCTCAATAGCAATTCTTTCGGAAGTGACACAAATTTTAAAATATTGGTTTCGTTTTGACTGGATATATAGTAAAGCACCTCGTTTGTTTCATCATAAAAAGGCAAGCCGTCAAAGTCGGTTGAATTAACTTTACTACCCAGATTTATAGGTTCTGACCAGTTTTTCCAAGTATCATCTAATCGATAAGAAACAAAAATATCATAACTGCCAAAAGCACTAAATCCGTTACTGCTAAACAACATTGTTTTGTTATCAGACAGCAATTGACACATTCCTTCCTCTGCCGCTGAATTAATTACCTTACCCATATTTTGCAGAAACCCATAAGTACCGTCCTCTTTTTGTTGGGCAAAATACAAATCGCTTCCGCCCAGAGAAAAGTCGGTTTCTATACCCATAATCAAAATCTTTCTATCTGCAGTTAGGAAGGCTTCAGCAGTATCATCATAATTATTGTAAGCGGCCACTTTTAGGTGTCCTAAATTTTGATAATCCTCCTTATTCACGGCGAATAATTCAAATCCGGATTCGGTCGTTCCCGGAGCATGCGGAACGCCGCCTTTCAACATAAAATTACTTCCTATACATCTAACATGATTGTATCTGTCATTGGTATTAAGTGCTGACTCATTTTTTTTATTGGACCATTTTCCCGCAGCATCTTTGGTAAAAGAATATATTTCATTCTTGATGTCATTTATTGCGGTGACAAAAAATTTATTCCCATCAGCCGAAACTGTACAACTTGAAGGTTCTATCCCCGGAAATGTAAGGGTTTGAGCTAAAGAAAGATTTTCAAAAGCGGTTGTTGTATTAACTACAGGTTGAATTGGCGTTTCTGAATCAGATATTCCAATGGCATCGACTTCTTTTTGTCCGGGAAGCAAAGCAAAATTAAATTCAACTCTCACTGCTACAACGCCAGAAACAGCTTCATCTAAAATAGCATATTCTACACCCGGATTGACCACATCAGGACTATCCTGAATCTTTCTTCGTTTGCGTTTGAAATAATAATTCCTATCTGCCGGAATAGTAGCTTTGAAAGTGGGTGTCTTATAATCCTTTTTTCTGCCCCAAACTGTTTCATATTTACCATTACCTTTATCCACCGCAATGCGAACCACACAACCGGCATTCAGGTTTTCAAAAATGGCTACTTGTTTTACGGTTTGTGGTTTTTCGAAACCCACTTCTACCCATTCATATCCATCCAAAGCCTTTTTAGGTGTCCAGGCATTCGGGCTACTGCCACCTTGCGGATAAACATCGGGTTTACCCAATATTCTTTTGATGCCGTGTTGTTTTCCGCCCAAATCGGAAGAAAATTTAATCAGTTTATTGGCCCATTGCACTTGCTGTCCGTTGACAGAGAAAAAAATAAAAAGTGTGGTACAAAACAGTGCTGCTTTTTTCATATTAATAATGGTTAAAAAAAAGGACTGCAATTGCTTGCAGTCCCAACTAACTTCCTATAAAACTCAATTAT
Source organism: Flavobacterium sp. IMCC34852 (assembly GCF_030643905.1). Classification (NCBI taxonomy): domain Bacteria; kingdom Pseudomonadati; phylum Bacteroidota; class Flavobacteriia; order Flavobacteriales; family Flavobacteriaceae; genus Flavobacterium; species Flavobacterium rivulicola. The sequence continues at coordinate 3,159,120 of NZ_CP121446.1, forward strand.
TTACTTTGATTTTTTCTACTTTTTTGCCTTTGAAAGCGAAGATAAATTCGCCATCATCGGTAATGTCAATTCCGGCTCCATATTGCGGGCTTCCGCCTTTTCCTTTGGATTGAACCGAACCTTTGGTTTCTCCATTGGTCATATCAATACCGTAAATGATGTTTTTGCTGTTTCTTTGGTCTCTTAAATAATAGTTTCCTTCTATTTCATAAAAATAATCAACGCCTCTGATTTTTTCGGTGGCATAGACTCTTTTACCGTCTTTTTTAGCATAGGATGCCAATCCTTTTTCGGAAAGCACTACCACATTTTCGCCGAAATCGATTACATCAGTCGCTTTTCCAACTTTGGCATCATTGTGCTTTACATCAAACAATTGGTTTCCGGAGGCAATATCGTAACCATAAAACTCATCACCATCGCCCACAAATAATGTTTTATTATTTTCTAAAATAAAATCGGTGATGCGTTTGTCAAATTTCTCAGAGCGCCAAGCCGTTTTCCCTGTACTGTCATCTAAACACAACACTGAATTCTTTTGGGCTTTGTAATCCCAATAAATATACGGAACCCATTGTTTTGCACTTCCTCCGCCAAAACCACCTAAGGCCATTCCGGCCGATAATCCGCTGGAGGTTTCCTCTAATCTAAATTCTTGTACTTGCACTTTTCCTCCCACTTGCACCAACACTTTATCACCTGATTTATAGATATTCGGCATACAAAATGCTCCGGTGATTTTTTCTGAAGCCCAAAGCAATTTTCCTGACTCTAAATCGTGTTTCTCAACATATTTTGTTCGGTCTCTAGTTCCTAAAATCACAATATAAACCGCATCATCCGTAAACAAAGGATCGGCAATAGTTCTGTAAATTTTAGAACGTTTTCCACCGCTAAACAAGCCTCCTTTGGCACCAGCCATATCATTTTCATAAGTCACCTCCCAAAGCTTCTGACCATTATTAATGTTGTAAACCTGTAATCCGTCTAAGTACATGTACAACTTATCGCCTTTGATCCATAAATCCACAATGGCTCTTCTGGTCACCAATTCTTTTTCGATAGTTCCCAAAAATGTCGCATCCCAAAGAATTTCTCCGTTGACCGCATTAATTTTTACCAACTGATTTTTAAATCCGGCAAACAAAGCACCCAAAGCAGTTGGCTTAAAGTTGATCATGATGATTTCGTTTCTACCGGCGTCATAAATATATTTTCCAACACCACCTTTGAAGCGGTTGGTTTCCCAAATTTTTTCACCGGTGTTGGCTTTAACCAAGATAACCGATGCCTTTTGCGAAATCAGAAAAGCATCCAATTCGTAAATATATTTTACCGTTTCCAATTCGCCTTCATCACCACCATCTTCGGCTTTGGTGCCTTTTTGAATCAGGTTTTGGTATTCTTCCGAATTCCACAATTCTTTCCCTGTTACGATATCAAGCACAGCGACTCTGTCGGTTCCCAATTTTCTTTCGTCAAAAAGAAACAAATAACCGCCTTTCCCTTCTGATTTTTGGATTACATATTGGTACTCACATTTGTTGGTTTTGTTAGTAGTGATTTTTTTGTAATCACCACTCCAAAGTGTTTTTCCGTTGACATCTAAAACCGTAGCAGAATTGTCATCGGTAGCTAGAATATATTTTCCATTGTTTACAGAGACCGCTAAACGCGAGGCTTTATTATCAAATTCTGACTCCCAAACGGTGCCAAAACTTCCCGATTTTTTGCCGGCTGATTTGCCCTTTCCAATTAGTTTGCCAAACTGGGCATTTACGGGTAATGTGACTGCTAAACTCAGCATCAGCATTACTAAAGTAATTTTTTTCATTGTCTTATTGTTTTTATTGTTTAGGTTTAAAAAGTAACAGTGTAGCGAATTTTATATCGCTGTTGTCTTTGTAGTTTAAATTTGAATTTGTGATCTAGAATGTAGCTCGACATGAAGTTGATAAAATCAATGTTCTTGATGTCGCTGTCTACTTTGAAGAAGGTAGAAACCTTTCCGTTTTGCACTACTCCGATGTCGATGACCATGGTGCCTTTGACCTCAGCGTATTTTTTGTTTTTCTTTTTTAAAAAGTCTTCCGATTGGAAAACCTCATCGATTTCTTTGGTTACGGTTTCTGCAACAACTTCCTCATCAGTCAATACCGGTCGTTGTGCCGATACTTGTTGAGTAGCAAGCATTAACAAAGTCAACACCAAAAGGGTTTTTATTGTTTTCATAGTTTAGGTTGTTAAATAGCATAACAAACCTATGGCTAAATACTAAGTCAAGAAATACGGCAAATGTCGTATTTTGTTAAAATTTGAAATGCGGAAATCGCGCTTGAAGATTGATAATCTTTTGGTTAAGACTATCCAAAAATTGCTGATGATTCTCTGTTTTGGGGTTAAAAGGACGATGGGCTAAGCCTTTTTGTATGTTGCAAACTTCTTGCATAATAGCAAAACAATTGGTCTCTACATAATTCTCAAAAAAGCGAATCCAAATGTAATCGATGGCTACTTGGCTTGGATGCAGCATATCATCGGCATAAAAACGATAATCACGTAGTTCATCCATCATGATTTCGTAAGACGGGAAATAATTAGTGTTCAGTGCACAGTGTTCAGTATTCAGTAAATGGTGCAAAGCTGTGATGAGATGTGCTTTACTGCGTTGGTTTTCGGCGAAACCGTCTTTGATGTGGCGCACCGGGGAAATGGTAAAGATGAATTTACAATCGGGATTGACTTTTTGGATTAAAGCGATTGTATTTTGGATGGAGCGTTGAATGGCTTGAGGCGATAGAATTTCTTTGGTGAATTCTTTCTGTGGTACTTTATGACAGTTGGCCACGATTTGGTCTGTCGAATTTAATCTATAAACCCAAGATGTTCCGTAAGTAATAATGATATGACTTGCTTGGAGGATTAGATTGTTAGATTGTCGGATTGTTAGATTTAACCTTTCTAAAAACACGTCTTTATCGCCATGACTCAACTCAGAATGGACTTCATAGCAATGCCACAAATCATTGTGAAAGAAAATATCGCTCTCGGTGAAGAATCTTTGATTTACAATTCTGTCCACCAAATTCTCAATAGAAATCGGATTAAAGATGATACCGAAAGGATTGGTAGTCATTTGGAACTTAAAATACCCAAATTTATCACCCATATGATCAGCAAAGCAAGAACCTATTGACAATAACTTAGAATTGTAATCTATTGAATGGTCATAAGTAGCAACCGGAACTTTGGTAGAGAAATTCATAACTTTCTATTTGTTCCAAAAATACAAAAAATAAAACCCTTTCATTGACAGGTGAAAGGGTTTTGGGAAATAGTGTTTGATTTGAATTATTTGAAATACGTAAATTGATATTGGAATTGCCCGTCAGCTGTATAAAGTGCAGTGGGATAATTATCTTGATTGTAATCGCCTTGATAAGAAACAGTATGTTCTAAATTACCATTAGCGTCATAAGTATTTTGCTCTAAAAGATTGTGGTTCATTCCAAACAATCCATCTGAAATAAAATCATATAATTTTAAAGCTTTTAAACCGGTTACATTTTGTGTCGGGTGATTGGCATTGTCATAAGCGTAATTTATTGAATAGGCCAAAGTGTTAGAATCATAATCCTTTTGGGATATTTCGCCATTGGTAAAATGATATGTTTCAACAATATCGGACAGCGTGTTTTGAGCGATTAAATTTCCCCCAAATGTGGTAACGGTTACTGTTCCGTTAAGGTTGTGGCTGAATACTTTTTTAGAACCGAAACTAGTTTCAAATACCAATTTCAAAGCTTCAGTCAATCGGTTACTACTGTCATAACTAAATGTAGTTTTTTCCGAAAGATGACCATTGCTGTGGTAACGACTGATTTCAGTAATCAAATCGTTAGTGTAAGTGTATTTGTAATAGCCGTTTCCGTTTGTTTGATTGTTAACAGTAAAAGTCACTTGAGACAACTTAGTTCCTTTATAAGTAAAATTATACTCCGCATTTGTACCAAACGAAACAGCCGTCAATTTTTTTAGCAAAATAGCTGAAGTCCCTGAATTATCATCAGTTGTACAAGAAGTCATTGTTAAAACGACAACCCACAAAAAAGCGAGGTATTGGAAAAATTTTTTCATTATCACATTAGTAGTTTTGAGGTATTCAATGGCTTGGGGCTTCTTGAGTACGAGTCAAAAGTATTCAGGTCGATTTAAACTCGGAAAAAAATTCGATATACTGTCAATAAATCTGTTATTCGACAGTTTTTGAAAGCGTTTTTACCGTTTGTCGATAAAATAAAACCCATTCAAGTAATTGATTGAATGGGTTTTGATGCTAAAACTAGTTGCCTAAATAAACTAATATTCAACATTGGTTATTCGGGTTAAGTAAAGTGTATTTCCGCCCAAGTCTTCATTGGTATAATAATCAAATCTAATCGGGAACTGGCGCTCGTCATATTGCAAATCAAATTCTTTAGCTACAACATAACTGGAAAATAAGACCCCGTTCATAAAAGCATCAACATAACTGTAATCCAAGATTAAATTATTAATGTTCATTTCATTAACCCAAGGCAATAACAGCGAAAATCCTTTGATGTTTTTATACGGATTGATTTTAGAATCATATTGAAACAATCTCTCTACGTAGTTTATTTCATTTGTACTCGAATTGTTAAAAGTGTAAACATAGTCATCTTTCACCAAATTCCCGTTTTGAAAAAAAAGCGTCCCGGTAATTGTTTCTGTCGGATTAGAAACCGAAGTACTGTAAATTAGTTTTTGGTAAGTAACCGTTCCGTCCGATTGATGAGTGTAGGCAATACTTTCATTTCTGTTAGTGAGCAAGTCAAACTTATCATAAGAACTCAATTTACCATTACTATAATTGAAGTTTTCAATATATCGAACCACACTGGCTTCATAGAATTCTACCTTAGTAATCAAATCACCTGTATAAGTGAACACCTTTTTCTGTGCAGCGTTATAAAAAATTTCATTCAGCTTATCGCCGTTGTATTGAAAAGTTCCTGTTCTTGAACCAATGGTGCTTCCGCTGTCTTGGTAATAGTCAATCGTTTTTCTCGGAAAATTTAACAGTTCCACTTGTTCACCGGAATCATCGCTACCGGAACAAGAAGTTAAAACTATAGTCAATAGGGATAAAATCGATACTAACTTTTTCATATTTTTATTTAACAAAATCCACTGCTTTGGCTAACGCTTCTTGAATCCCCGCAACATTCTTACCACCGGCTGTGGCAAAAAACGGTTGTCCGCCGCCGCCACCTTGAATATATTTCCCTAACTCACGAACGACTTGTCCGGCGTTTAGATTTTTCTCGGCTACTAATTCTTTAGAAATGTAACAAGTTAACATTGGTTTGTCGTCCTCAGCTGTAGCCAAAACTAAGAATAAATTAGTACCTAAATTGCCCAATTCATAAGCCAAATCTTTAGCGCCTTCAGAATTCAAATCGACTTGAGTCGCTAAGAATTTTACACCATTAACTTCTTGTAATTGAGCAGCCAATTCGCCTTTTAAGTTCTTAGCTTTCTCTTTTAACAATTGCTCTATTTGTTTTTTCAGCTTGGCATTCTCGTCCTGTAACGAAACTACTGCTTTTATTGTGTCTTGAGGGTTTTTCAAGGTTTCTTTAATCGATGCCAAGGCATTTTCTTGTTGCGTAAAGAAATCTTTGACCGCATCACCGGTTATCGCTTCGATACGACGAATTCCGGCGGCTACTGCACCTTCTGAAACAATTTTGAAATGCCAAATTTCTGACGTGTTTTTCACGTGAATGCCTCCACATAATTCTTTACTGTCACCAAACTCAATCATGCGAACGGTGTCACCGTATTTTTCTCCGAACAAAGCCATAGCGCCTTTAGCCAACGCTTCTTGAATCGGAATATTTCTGTATTCTCCTAATTGGAGTTGGGCTTCAATTTGGTCATTCACACTGGCTTCCACCTGACGTAATTCTTCATCAGTAACTTTACTGAAATGCGAAAAGTCGAAACGCAAATAGTTCGGATTCACCAAAGAGCCTTTTTGCTCCACATGCGTTCCTAAAATAGTTCTCAAAGCTAAATGCATCAAATGCGTAGCCGAGTGATTTTTGGAAGTTGAAGTTCTCAAATCGGTATTGACTTTGGCCACAAAAGCGGCGTTTACATTTTCCGGTAATTGTTTGGCGAAATGCAAAATCAGGTTGTTTTCTTTTTTGGTATCGATGATGTCAATCGTTTCATTCGCTGAAACCAAAGTACCTTTGTCGCCTACTTGACCGCCGCCTTCCGGGTAGAATGGCGTGTTATCTAAAACGATTTGGTATAAAACACCGTCTTTTTTACTGTCTACTTTACGGATTCGGGTGATTTTGACTTCATTTTCGGTTTGGTCATAACCTACAAAAGTTTCTACGTTCCCCGGAATCAATACTTGCCAATCTTCTGTAGACACTTCCGAAGCCGCACGAGAACGGTCTTTTTGCTTTTTCAATTCGGCATCGAATTCCGATTCGTTAAACGAATAGCCTTTTTCTTTTAAAATCAAAGCCGTCAAATCTTTCGGAAAACCAAACGTATCGTAAAGTTCAAATACTTTTTCCCCTTTCACTTCTTTGCCCGAAGTTTCGGCTACTACTTTATCTAACAACTGCAACCCTTGATCTAGTGTTCTCAGGAAAGAAGCTTCTTCTTCACGGATTACATTGGTAACCAATTGTTGTTGGGATTTGATTTCCGGGAAGAACTCGCCCATTTGGTCCGCCAAAACAGCAACCAGTTTGTTGATAAAAGGTTCTTTGGTATTCAAAAACGTAAAACCATAACGAATCGCACGACGCAAAATTCTTCGGATTACATAACCCGCACCGGTATTAGATGGCAATTGTCCGTCGGCAATAGCGAATGCTACGGCACGAACGTGGTCAACAATCACACGAATCGCGATATTGGTTTTGTTTTGTTCTTCGGTTATGTCTTTTACTTCATTCGAAGTGTATTTTAATCCTGTGATTTCTTCTATTTTGGCAATCAGCGGTGTGAAAACATCAGTATCGTAGTTTGATGTTACGTTTTGCATGGCCATACACAAACGTTCAAATCCCATTCCGGTATCAACGTGTTGTGCCGGTAATTTTTCCAAGGAACCATCGGCTTTTCGGTTGAATTCCATGAATACGTTGTTCCAAATCTCTACTACTTGCGGATGGTCGGCATTGACTAAGCTTCGACCTGAAACTGCAGCTCTTTCAGCATCGGTTCTTAAATCGATGTGGATTTCAGAACACGGACCACACGGACCTTGGTCACCCATTTCCCAGAAGTTATCTTTTTTGTTGCCAAGGATAATTCGGTCTTCGGGAACGTATTGTTTCCAAATGTCAAACGCTTCTTGGTCGAAAGGAACATTCTCAGCAGGATTACCTTCGAATACGGAAACATACAAACGGTCTTTATCTAATTTTAATACTTCGGTTAAAAATTCCCATGCCCAAGCCAACGCTTCTTTTTTGAAGTAATCGCCGAAGGACCAATTGCCCAACATTTCGAACATGGTATGGTGGTAAGTATCGAAACCTACGTCTTCTAAATCGTTGTGTTTTCCTGAAACGCGAAGACATTTTTGGGTATCCGCTATACGTTGGCTTTTGGGCGTACCGTTTCCTAAAAAGTATTCTTTGAATTGCGCCATACCCGAGTTGTTGAACATCAGAGTTGGATCGTCTTTTAAAACGATAGGAGCTGAAGGAACGATTAAATGTCCTTTGCTTTCAAAGAATTGTAAGTAGGCTTTTCGAATGTCTTGTGATTTCATTTTCTATGTTAATTCGGTTATTTGGTTATAAGGTCATTTGGTTGGTTTGTGATTTCAAATAACCGAATCCACAAATAACCATATCCACATCTAAAATAAATTTAGGGATTGACTGAAACATTTGTTAAATTTGTTCGTACAACCATTGTTTTCTTAAAACAAGCACAAAAATAGTATAAAATAAAAGATGGCGAAAAAAGTAAAGTATTATTTCGATACCGAAAGTTTGGCTTACCGAAAAATCAAGCCTAAACTATCCAAAAAACTGGGTTACATCGGTTTATTTATACTTGCTTCAGGATTATTTGGGTTTTTATGTTTTGTGATTTTATTGAATAGTTCTTATTTAGAAACTCCCAAAGACCGATTGCAAGCGCGCGAAATTGAAACGATGAAGTTGCGGTATGCGATTTTGAATAAAAAGATTGACCAAGTCGAGGAAGTTTTGGCCGATGTGGAAGAAAGAGACAATAATATTTACCGAGCCTATTTTAACACGTCACCCATTCCGGCAGAACAACGAAAAGCAGGTTTTGGCGGTGTGAATCGATACAAAGAATTAGAAGGTTTTGACAATTCGGAATTGGTGATTAACACCTCGAAACGCGTGGATGTGATTGCTAAAGAATTGGCTATTCAGTCGAAGTCGTTGGATGAAATTTTGAAATTGGCAAAAGAAAAGAACAAACTGCTATCCGCGATTCCGGCGATACAACCGATAAAAAATGAACAGATGAAGCGAGTGGCTTCGGGATTTGGCTATCGAAGTGACCCATTTACCAAAGTGCGTAAGATGCACGAAGGCATGGATTTTACAGCGAAAACGGGAACACCCATTTTTGCCACTGGTGATGGTGTAGTGAAAAGTGCCGACAATTCGAAATCGGGTTTTGGAAATCATATTGAAATTAGTCATGGTTATGGCTACTTAACCTTGTATGCCCATTTGAGTAAGTACAAAGTCAAACGCGGACAAAGAGTCAAACGTGGAGATATTATAGGATATGTGGGAAGCACCGGCCGAAGTGAAGCACCGCATTTGCATTATGAAGTGCACAAAGACGGCAAAGTGGTGAATCCGTTGAATTTTTATTACGGAAATATATCGGCAGCAGAATACACCGTTATTTCGAAACTGGCGAATCAGGAGAATCAATCGCTTGACTAAGGTTCAAGTTTTATAAACATAGCAAAACAAAACACTATGCATATAGAGTTAAAAGAAGGAAAAAGGTATTACAGCATTGGCGAAGTGGCCAAAGCTTTTAATGTGAATGCTTCGCTGATTCGCTTTTGGGATAAAGAATTTGACATTCTTAAACCGAAGAAAAATGCGAAAGGCAATCGAATGTTCACGCCGGAAGATGTGAAGAACCTGCAACTGATTTATCACCTGGTCAAAGAACGTGGCTTTACGCTTGACGGTGCGAGAACGCATTTAAAAGAAGGTCAAAAAAAGACTTTAGACAAGTATGAAATCATCAGCAAACTGGAAACAGTAAAAGCCCAATTATTAAACATCAAGAACCAACTTTAGGCTTGGTTTTTGTAACAAACGAAAAGAATTAAAAACTAATAACAAAAACTAAAAATAGAAAACATGAACATTAGAAAATTTTTACCTTGGATTATTATTGTAGTTATAATATTGGGAATCTATGCATGGTCTGCTGGAATTTATAATAAAGCTATGACCTATGATCAAGGAATCAAAGAAGCATGGGGTAATGTCAATACTGCTTATCAAAAACGTAATGACCTTATTGTGAACTTAGTAAAAAGCGTACAAGGACAAGCTGATTATGAAAAAGGAACTCTAGAAGCGGTGGTAAAAGCCCGTGCTGAAGCTTCACAGACTAAAATTGATCCTACTAATATTACTCCTGAACAGTTAGAAAAATTCAATAATGCCCAATCAACATTATCAAGATTATTAATGACTGTAGAAAACTACCCGAGTTTACAAGCAAATCAAGGTTTCTTGAAATTACAAGATGAAATTACAAGCATGGAAAATCAAATTTTAACAGCTAGAACACGTTATAATGAAGCGATTAAACCATATAATAACAATATTTTAACTTTCCCAAGAAATATCTTAGCCGGAATGTATGGTCTTAAAGAAAAACCATATTTCGAAGCTGTAGCAGGAGCAGAGAAAGCACCTGACGTTGAATTTAATTTTGACAAAAAAGAAGAGTCTAAATAATGTCTAAAGTAGAAGATTTTTTAACTCCGGAAGAAGAGCAAGAAATTGTTGAAGCTATTCGCGTGGCCGAAAAAAATACTTCGGGCGAAATTAGAGTACATCTTGAAAAACACACTTCCATCGATGCGTTTGAGCGCGCGATGGAAGTTTTTCATTTGTTGAAAATGGATGAAACCGAGTTGAAAAACGGGGTTTTGATATACTTGGCCGTAAAAGACAAAACCTTTGTGATTTGCGGCGACAAAGGCATCAACGATTTGGTACCGAATGATTTCTGGGATTGTACGCGTGATGTAATGGTAAAAAACTTTAAAGAAGGCCACTTCAAACAAGGTTTAATTGACGGTATTCTTCGCGCCGGAGAACAACTGCAAAAATACTTTCCTTATCAAGAAGGTGACACTAATGAATTGTCAAACGAAATATCAAAAGGATAAAATATGAAAATTCCAAACCTGAAAATTCCAAATTCCAATAGGGTTTTGAAATTAGTCATTCTTCTTTCCTTTTTTCTAAATAGTAATTCCGCTCTTTCTCAATATACCATTCCAAAAGTACCTGCTGAGCAAACTTCTGTTTACGACTATGCCGATGTGCTAAATCCTGACGAAGAAGCACAGTTGAAGGAAAAACTCATTCGCTATTCAGATTCTACAACTACACAAATTGTGGTAATTACCATCGAAAGTTTGCAGGGGGAAGATATTGGAATTTTAACTCCAAAATGGGGACAAGAATGGGGAATTGGCGGCAGCAAAGAAAACGATAATGGGGTAATTATTCTTTTGGCCAAAGCCGAGAGAAAAATATGGATTTCAGCGGGCTATGGTTTAGAAGACCGATTAACCGCCGGAATTGGAGGAGAAATCACCCGAAATATTATCATTCCCGAGTTCAAAGCCGGAAGTTATTACAAAGGTTTAGACAAAGGAACTGATGCTTTGTTTGATGTTTTCAAAGGCAAATATAAAGGCGAGAGAAAATCCAATAAAAAAAGTGGAGGATTTCCCTTTTTACCAATATTCATAATAATCATGGTCCTCATCTTCATTATTGCAAAAAACAAAGGCAATGGCGGTGGCGGAAACCACGGAAATCGTGGCGGTGGATTTGACCTGGCGGACATAATCATTCTAAGCAGTTTGGGTCGTGGCGGTGGCGGTGGCTTTGGCGGAGGTTCTTCCGGCGGAGGTTTTGGCGGTGGCGGATTCGGTGGCGGATTTGGCGGCGGCGGATTCTCAGGCGGTGGTTCCGGCGGAAGTTGGTAAATTAAATAGGCATAATATTAGTAGTCGTTTGATGTATTCCAAATTTATGATTAGATATTTTATTTTATGGGTTGTTTTTTTTATCGGATTTCAATCCTTGGCACAAGAACCGAATTTGGAAAATGATGTGGAATATTACTCTGATTTAATTAAAAAGGAACCAATAGCCAGTCATTATTATTTTAGAGGTTACAGCAAATTTAACCTAAAGGATTATGAAGGCGCAATGGAAGATTACAATATGGCCATTCAATTGGAGCCTAATAATTTTGAAGCTCATTTCAGTCGAGGTATTTTATTTGAGAAGCTAAAAGATTTTGAAAATTCTATCAATGATTACACAAAATGTATTTCATTAAACAGTAATTCCTCTAAAGCATTTTTCAACAGAGCTTACACTAAATCTCTTAATCAAGACTTTAGTGGCGCCATTGATGATTAC